>JAIRLP010000114.1 GCA_031259365.1 Rickettsiales bacterium | reverse complement strand
GCATAGATTATTTTGAAATGCAGAAAGCTGGCCTGCCAGAAACTTTTAAATTCTTGTGGGTTTGGCGGCAATTGTTTTATAAGGATTTGTTGAAAGATATTTTCTTTCCCGAAGATTTGTTCCCTGGCGAAGACATTCTTTTTATGTTGGAAGTTATGAACCGTGCAAAAAAGATAGTTATGACAAATGTGTTTGTTACTTATCACCGTCTTTCCAAAACATCTTCTGTTAACAATGGATTAACAAAAAACAATACAACATATTTCATTGAAACAATAAAACGTGCGCGACCGATCCTTGAAAAATATCCGCCAGCGCTTGGGGAACATTTAACGCGCGAATTAACCAGGACTTTATTCGCAGACATGATTATGAAAACAATGAAATTCAAAGAATTTCGGGATGTTGTCGCTCAAGAAATTCGCAAGACTTATGGTACACCCGATTTGCCAATTCATTATCTGAAACGTTGGCAACGTATTATGATATATCTTTTTTTAAAATCTTTCCCCGAATCTAAAAAGGAAAAAGCATGATCCCAAAAGTATCCGTTATTATTCCTTGTTACAATGTCGCTGAATTTCTTCCCCGCGGCATAGAATGCCTATCACGTCAAACATTGAGCGACATCGAAATTATCTGTATAAATGATGGCAGTATTGATCAGACACTGTACGTATTGCAAACGTTGTCTATGACAGATATGAGGATCAAAATTATTGATTTGAAAAAAAATGGTGGGGTATCTGCCGCTCGGAACGCGGGGATAAAACAAGCGACAGGTGAATATATTGGATTTATGGACCCAGATGATTTCGTGGATTTAAATTTTTATGAAAAACTGTATGAAAGCGCAAAAAAAAATAATTCTGATATGGTGGTCGCCAATCTTAAATGTCATTTATATGGTTTTGTTCGAAATAAATACCGGGAATACATTGATAGAAATCCTCGCTGGCGTTCGATTAAATCCGTAGCTGCAAACCTTTTTAATTTTGCAGGACATTTCACCGCTATTTACAGGAACGATCTGGTACGCCAAAACAATTTGGAATATCCCGTGGGCTTTAGTAACAGCGAAGACCATATTTTTGAACTAAAATGTGTTCTGGCAGTACACAGCAAGCATGGTCGTTATAGTGTTGTCGAAGATGTTTATTATCATCATGTGCGACGCTTGGGCAGTCTGAATTCACACTTCTTTAATATGAAACAACTGGACGACTTGGTAAAAGCAGTGAAATATGAATTAAAACTGATCAATTCAACACCAGGCATAACAGAACGAGATTATAATCTGTTTATGTTTCCAAAAATTTATTATCTGACCGATGGATTGCTAAAACGCGTGACGGATCAGAAATCCCTGGATTTTATTGCTGAAAATCTGATTGAAATATATCAGACAATGAAATACAAAGAAGAAATTCAAAGACATGATAAAACCTTGTTTGCATTATTGGTATCTCAGAACAAAGAAGAATTAAGTAAATATTTTTTCTCTTTAACGCGTTATTCAGTGCGCAGATATAAACTTTTCGCATTTATAACACTTATTTCTATTTTCGAACGATACAACAGTCGAACTTATAAATTGTTCGAATATATTCCGGTATGGAAAGTTCAGTTTTAAAATTTCGTAAATGAATTTCTATGCCCCATTTTTTGATGGGGTATATTTTTTGTCAAAGTCTGGATGAATCATCAAATCGCGCCAATCCAACGGACCGTTTAAATTAGGCAATTGTTTGGAGAGAATATGCCGCAGATTTCTAAGGGTTTGAACGGAAAAACAAAAACTGCATTATCCTACTTCTTTGGGATTGCATCCCTTTTTCTTGCAGCTAAGGCAAATGCGCAGGAATCAGGGACAGAGCAGGGTATACACAAAATAACCGCAGTTGATAGTTTTAACCAAAATAACGCAAAAAAGGCTGCAGAGATAACATTTTTACTGAATTCTTTGGAAAAAGATTCAACGCACATAGAAAATAATTCTGAAGAAAAAATACCTGTTAATGAAAAAACAGGAAAAGAAACTTTGGATGCGAATTTATATTCTTTGAAAAATTTATCAAAAGATAATTTAGTTCAGGATAGTATTCCTGATGATGTATCAATGGTCAAAAAAGATACTTTGTCTAACAGAGATAAAATTCCTTTGGTGTTTTCTTTTCAAGATTCTATTCCTGGTGCCAAACCAATCAGTCCGGTTGATTTATTAAAACCCGTGCCAACAATAAATTTTCCGTCGGCTTCTTCTGATTCCACTCGTCGTGTTGTTCCGACCGCCAGCATAGTCAGGGACAGTATTCCCGGGTGTACAGTATCTGTAAAAAAAGATGCTGTGTTTAATGTAAATAAAGCACGCCAATTATATCTTGATTCATTACAAAGCTATTTAAAGAAAGATCCAAGAATTGAAAACGTAGAAGCTTTTATAAACACTTTTTCTTTTCGTGATTCTGTGAAAATCAGAATGGATACTGTTCAGGTTAAGAACCCTTATGACTTCGTGACCCAGGCTGCTTATTTTTCCCCCAATACCGACGAAATTGTTATGTTTTATCATCAACTGGGACTAACATTGGGGGAATTTAATGTTAGTCATGATCATAGGATGAAAGGATTTACTTACCAGGATCTTCAGCGCGAAATTAAAATTGCGAATGATAATATTCCTTTTGTATTTTTTCATGAATTTGTTGCGCATAGATTAAACAGAAGATCTTATACCCCGTTCGGGTTCACAAATTCGCAAGATGAACAAATTAATATTGCAGATGAAGTTTCAGGGCCTTTCTTTGAGATGGTTGTTTGTCGTGAAATATATCGTGCGACCGGGGATCTGGATGCGGCGTTTCATGCCCAAGAGCAACGCGGGAAATCGAAAATTATTCAGGATAATTATTTCCGCAGTGCATCTGTTTATGCAGATTTCTTGAAAAAGAATCCGAATATTGGTGCAATCCCATTACAGAATGAAATTGATGCAATGATCCGTGCCGCAACAGGAACGATGAATAAAAATTCAAAAAGATATAAGAGCGCAATCCCAAGGGTAGTAGAAGATGATTTTTCACGTGCCAAGTTTGTGTCGAAATTCAAAGCGGCCCCAGAACGTTATAAGGGGCAATCAATCCTGTTTGATGAAACAATTAAAAATTATTTCACTGCGTATGGGGTTTCTTTCCTGGAAGCTTGCAGTCAAGAAGTACGTAACGAATTTATGAGTTTTATACTGAGTGTCAAAAATGCCAAACCTTTCCGAAAGAATATGGAAAAAGTTTATGCCATTTATGTGCCAATGTTTGAACAAATGAAAGCGGATCTTGTCAAAGAGCTGGGACTGTCCCAGGAAAGCATGCTGGATACTGATGCTTATGAAAGATCAATCTTTATGGCCAAACAAAAAAACAGAGAAAAATAAAATGGGTAGAAAGATTGCAGGGGCAGGGGTGGTTGCACCGCAAGTAAGAAAGGACGAAAGAATGAGAATACAAATGAACAGTTTATTGACCAGAACTTGGGGATTACTGGTTGCGGTAATCGGGGGTTTTAGTGATAAAACTGCCGATGCCGCTGAACTGGGCAGTTATCCTTTTACACCGGAAGCTAAGTCACCTTGTAACTATACAGTTGGGGGGGCGAGTGGAAATTGCGCAGCAAGAACGAGTGATCTTACTAACTGCACGAATACCTGGTATAATGGTTTACCATACTTCTGTTATGATGATTTAACCAAAAGCAGAGGTGTCAACTATTATTTGCCAGCCATTGGGACTCCTTCTTGGAATTGCAGGTCAGAAACCAATAACGGAACAGTGAAATATCGAGAGTGTAACGGGATTGTTGGGTACAGTAGTGCAGGTTTCTACAAGGCTGTTGGTGGTCCGGGCCCTTTGATTGGGGTAAACGCTTATGAATTTAGTTATCAATCTGCCATGCATATCATCGGTTGTGTCGACAGCAGCAAGAATCTAAACGGGGCGTATGCAGGTCAGTATTACACAGGAAACCTTTCTTCTGTGACTTGTATTGATGCAGTTTATTGCCCTGTGGATGAATATGGTTTTGTGCCCGGGCCTTTCCCGACAGGTCAGATTTCTGCGGGCAAGGAAAACAGCTGTTATGTAAAAGATGGGTCTGTCGGAACAGATAGTTCCGGAACATTTACCTATCAGGTGCCATCAGGTAAAGTTTATTGCAGATGCTATTACGATGACAGGTATCAATGTGGGGTTTCTTCATAATTTTTCCATCACACAATGGTAACGCTAATGGAATAATTATGAATAAAAAAATAATATCATTTATAGGTAATAACAAATCTTTATCAGCTGTCCCCCATTGTGAATTTGCAGATTCGATTCCCGGGGCGACTGGTCAATTTGTAATGGTTGTCAATGATGATGACATCTATCATCCAGATGCTGTTGCAAAACTGATCGAATGTGTATCTGACACCAAGGCGGATGTTATTCTGTTTAATTTAGAAAGCCATTGGGAATCAAATGCGGACAGACGCGCGCAATCTCCGTTTAACTATGTTTTTCCTTTCAATCAAATTCAGCAAGATGGGTTTCCTGTCATAGATACCAGGCTCTTGTTTAATTTAAATTCTTATCCAGGCGCCTGTTTTATTAAACGCAGTTTTCTGATAAGATATGGTTTAACAGAAGTTGATGAAGCTTTTGCAGAAAAAATCATTATGAATCGCCCAAAATTATTCACATTATGTGATTATTTGGGGGATCATTTAATCAGAACTTATAAGGGCCCCAGAACACCACAAGAATCAAATGCCCTGACTTTGGAAAGATATTTGCTGTGCCAAAAATATGTGGATGGGGACTTTTTTCTGCGACATTGGCGCGCACCCATACGTCATGTGATCAACAATATCACCCTTAATACAGATTTGGGGCAGATGGCGAATCTGTTGCCCAGGGATTATATTTCACAATGCAGTGTTCATCTGGTGGATCACTGTAATTTGAATTGCAAATCTTGCAGCCATTTTTCTTGTTTGGCCAAGAAAGAAGACTTTAAGCTGGAAGTCAAGGACTTTGAACGCGATGCGCGACGTTTGGCCAAGGTCACAAAACGAAAAATCAAGATTTTGGAATTATACGGTGGCGAGCCTTTGTTGCACCCGGATGTTCCTGCGATCATGAAAATTGCACGCAAGAATTTTCCAAAGTCACTTATTCGATTGATTACAAATGGAATTTTATTGAAGCAACAATCTGCGGCATTTTGGGAATCTTGTCGCAAGAATAAGATCCTGGTTTCCCCTACCAGATACCCGATAGCGATTGATTGGAAAGCGATTTCAGATACAGCGCAAAAACACAAAGTGGCCTTGGATTTCTTTGGTGGAACAGGTCACTGTCAAAAGACTTTGTATCATAAACCTTTGGATGTGAACGGGTTACAAAATTCGGTGTTAAGTTATACAAACTGCCAACATGTACACTGTGTCAATCTGTACCGGGGAAAGTTATATCACTGCCCAATTGTTGCCTATATTCATTACTTTAACCGCGAATTTAACAAGAATTTGCGGGTGTCTGCAGCCGATTATATTGATATTCACGATGGCACCATGACGGCCCGTAAAATTTTTGATTTCTGTTCAAGACCGGTCCCATTTTGCAGGAATTGTTTAAGCCTGGCAACCACGCGCGGGCATCCGTGGGAAACAACTAAAAAGGATATAAAAGAATGGACGCTATAAGAGTATTTTATGCTTGTGATGACAGATATGCCCCGCTGGCCGCGGTCAGTATGGCAAGTGTTCTGATGAATACAGACAGTTTTATCGAATTCTTTATCATGGATTGCAATATGTCTGAAAAAATGCGCAGAAAGATATTGATGATGAAAGACAAATTCAATCATTTTTCAGTGACTTTTATCCCAGTGAATTCTGATGAAAAATTCGGCTATATCCAATTAAGAAACTATCTGACAACAGCTTGTTTTGCCAGACTTTTGATTCCGGACAGCATGCCAAATTTGGGCAAAGTGGTCTATCTTGATTGTGATACTGTCTTGTTCGGCGATATCGCGAAACTTTATAACAATGATATGCAGGGCAAAGCAATCGCAGCAGTCCCGGATCCAAATGTTTATAATGTCCCAGATAAACGTCAGGTGCAGTATCCGGCCGCATTATTGTCTGATACCCATTTGTATTTTAATTCTGGTGTTATGCTGATTGATTGCCAGGTTTGGCGTAAAAACAACATGTTGGAAAAGTTGCTGGAAGCTGAAAGACAAACGGCCGCGACCAGAATATTTAACGATCAAGATGTTCTGAACAAGGCTTTTGATTCTAATTATACACCGCTTGACATCTGTTTTAATGTGAAATCAAATCTAATTACCTTTTGTCCGATGGAAGAAATCGTTGTGCGTCACTATACAGGGGAAATAAAACCTTGGGTAAAGGCCGGTTTTTCACAACTGCATTCCGGTGATTTTTGGTTCTATGCCGGACAGACGCCATTCTTCGCAGAAATACTGATTGATGGGCTGACGGAATTAGGCATGATCAATGTAAGGAAAATTACTAATGAAGAACTATGATCTGGTTATTTCGCTGGGCAGAAACTGCAATTGCGCAAGTAATTTAAAGTATTATAACCTGCGCAGAATAGATGAAAAAATGCCTTTTGATTGGATCAAGCATGGCACCTTGGCATTGCGGATAGATGTCATCCTGAACGATTTTGATGGTTTCCTGGATCCCATGAATTTACGCCAGATGTTTGGCAATAAAATCCCTTTGAAGGATAAACGATATTACAATGTCGTGTATGATTT
>JAIRLP010000101.1 GCA_031259365.1 Rickettsiales bacterium | reverse complement strand
CTTTGCAGCCGCAGCTTCCATCTTATCAACATCCAAATCATATGGCACCCACCATGTTCCGTCTTTATCCAAAACGGCCGGTGCTTTACGATTTAAAATTATATAACGATAATTGCGACGCTGGCATGAAAAACGGGCATGGAATTCATCATCCACATCTTCACATTTCAAAATAACCACAGGTTTTTCTTTTAAATAAAAATTAACCGCACGCATAACAGTGTTGGAATCAGCTTCCCGTTCCAAATCAAAATGTGCAACCATTGCCAATGCATGCACACCAGCATCAGTCCGGCCGACCCCATAAACATTCGCCTTTTCACCACTGAACTTAAATATGGCATCTTCCAACAAAGACTGTACAGAATCCCCGCCGGCATTTGTTTGCCAACCAATCAGGTTTGTTCCATCATATTCAATAGTTATCTTATATCGCGACATTGTTAAATCCATCTGTCTTCAACCACTGGTGACCGTTTAAGAAAGATTGAAAATCCATCGGCTTTTTGCCGACTGGCTGGATGACCAGAATCTGTAATCTGCCATCATCTGCCAGTTCAGTTTTCAAAATCTTTATATCTTCGTTACCTATTTTTGTGCGACCACCGATACTGCGAATTTGGTTATGAATTTCTATCGCGGATTTATTCCAATCTATATCCAAATCTGCTGAAGTAAATTTACGTGTGAATGTTGGCGTACCAACTTGGGCCACAGCAGGATAGGCATTTGGGTTCTTCAAGTATTCACTTAACATACCGGCAGACAGTGCGGACACCTTTGCTTCCAAATCGGCATTCGTATCATCAATATCGATTTTCAGCGGACGCATCATATGGATATAACCAGCATCGACTTCGTCAATCGCATCCATCAAACAAACACCAGTTGATGCATCTCCATTCAGTATGGCGGTTAACATTGGTGATGGACCGCGATACTTTGGTAATAAACTGGGGTGCAAATTGATTGTCGGTGCGGCGCCCAATACATTATCTCGCAGAATCACACCATAAGACACAACCACATTAAAGTCTGGTTTCAGATCATAATTTTTAACGTCATGGCGAACTGGAATACCACGACTTTCTGCCCAGATATGAACAGGCGATTTTTGCAGTTCCATTTTACGACCAGCAGGTTTTGGCGCGCGCGTAAAGACTGCCATGATTTCATGTTCGACCGCTGCCCTGTCAAAGACAGGTATCGCCCATTCACTTGTACCCATTAATACCAGCTGCATAGCAATAACCTTATTTCTTATATTTTTTAACTTTGCGCATTAACATTTCACGACGCACAGGGGACAAATGGTCCATAAACAAAATACCATCCAAGTGATCCATTTCATGTTGTACAATACGGGCCGGATATCCGGACATCTGCGCACGTAACAATTGACCTGTTTCGTCCAACCATTCAACTTCGACCGATTCTGGACGGGTCACATTTGCGTACACTGGCAGATCATTATTTCCCAGGACCGACAAGCAGCCTTCTTCCATCACACATGTAGTTGAAGATTTAGAAATGAACTTTGGGTTAATCATTTTAAATATCTGCTTTTCATCTGGATTGGTCACAACCAAGAATCTTTGCAAAACACCCACCTGTGGGGCGGCAAGACCAGCTCCGCATTCTTTATCCATTACCTTTACCATTTCGTTCAAGGTATCGACAATTTCCGGGGTAATTTCAATCACAGGGTCACATTTTTCACGCAATACCAAGTCACCACATAATCTCATTTTTAATTTCATTCTGTACATCCATAAATTTATCATTATACTTAATCTTAACAAAGGAAATCGAGATGACAAGTTATTTAATACTGGCAGGGATCGCATTAATCATTATTTTATTAATCGCCCTGTTAACCCGTAAACAAACCGTGGATTTATCTTCTATTCGTGAAGAAAACGTCCGCCTGCGCGAAGTTTTGGCCAGCCGTTTGGGTGTTCTAACACAAAACGCCCAGGAATTAAAAGTCATCAGCAGTGATATTTCGAACTTTAAAAACATCCTTATGGGCAATAAACAGGCACGCGGGTCATTTGGTGAACGTCAGCTGGAAGACCTGGTAACAGACGTTATGCCACCAGAAACTTATGAATTTCAATCTGTTTTGGAAAGCGGTGTCAGACCCGATTGCGTCATTAAATTGCCATACCCACCAGGTGATATGATTATCGACAGTAAATTCCCATTGGAATCTTATGCAAAAATGGATGAAGACACCGGGGCTCGCAAAATGTTTGAATTGGATGTTCGCAAGCATATTGATGCCATTTCAGAAAAATATATTATCCCAGGTAAAACAGCAGAATCTGCCATGATGTTTATCGCATCGGAATCGATCTTTGAAACACTTCATCGTGAATTCCCAGGGGTTATTGATTACGCCGCCCGTAAAAAGGTCTTTATTGTATCCCCAGCGACCCTGTGGGCGACATTAAACACTATTTGCGCCGTCTTAAGCGACATCAAGATAAAACGCGTTGCGGGTCAAATTAAAAAGGAATTAGATCTGTTATTGACGGACTTGTCACGTTTATCTGATCGTGCTTCAAATCTGCAGCGTCACTTTATCCAGACAACAACCGATATAGAACAATTGCAAACGTCGATTAACAAGATCGCGCCACGCGCCGAAAAGTTAAAAGAACTGGAATTCGGTGATGAATAAAAAACCGGCTAATCAGCCGGTTTTTTATTTTAAAATTTTCTACTGCCAGTATGAGGGTTGATCCAAACCTGCTCTTCTGCTATATCCATCATGGGCATATCAGTTTTGCTGTCGGAATAAGATTTAACCAAGCGTGGTAAAACTTTATTTTGGCGTGCCCATTCATCCATGGCATGAACTTTGTTCTTGCCCCAGCACATAAACTTAAATTTCCAAGGTTTGGTCGAATCCATCACAGAACAGATAACCGCATCAAATTTGATATCACTTGCCAAGAATGGGATCAAATAATCAGGGCCGGCAGAAATTAAAATAACCTTGTTACCAGCTGCGCGTTCTGCAGCAACTTGATCTTTAGACCAACCAAAACGTTCCATCTTGTGTTGCTTGATAAAATCTGTCGCAAATTTCTTGACCATATCGGCTGTTATAAATCTACGAGACGCTTCGCGCCACCAAATTCCACCTGGGTTGAATAACTTAGCAATTAATCCAACAATAATTATTGGTAAAAACAACCAAGGACGAACTGAACGTCTGAAACAATATTTAACGAACGCCACATTAGAATCTTTGGCAGACAAAGTTCCATCGAAATCAAATACAACCAAGTTTACTTTTGTAAGCATAACTTTTCCCTTTTCTTGTACGGCGCCATTATAGCAATAAAAAAACCCAAAGTAAACTTTGGGTTTTTGATTTATTTTTTCTTGGAAAAACGGTTTCGTAAACCTTCCATCAAGAAGAACAGCACCGGTGTCAGTTCAACACCACGGGAATGAAAAGGACGTTCCACATCAACCGGATTCATATAAGTTGCAGTTCCTTCCAAAGTAAACCATCTGTTCGCATTTGCGGCACCTAAAGACGCTTCGGCCTTTTTAACATTTGCATCTGCTTTCTGTATATCTTGGGATTCTTTCATAATCATTTCAACGGCTGTGTCAAAAGACAAATCCATCGCAAAAGTACTCTGCGCAAACAGTACAGAGCACAAAATTCCAGCCACAGATAATAATCCAATGTTACGCATTACCTTTCTCCGTTTTTTTTAAATATTTCATTCAGTATCCTTAATGCACCTACCAGTTTTTTCTCATCTTCACAACTGATATCACTAAAGAAAACTTCAATTCCTTCGCGCAGTTTTTCTATTGCGCGGCGAGAAACTTCTTCACCTGCTGGGGTAACGGCATACCAAGTATTACGACGATCTTTTTCGTCGATTTTGCGCCGTACCATTCCTTCTTTTTCCAGTTTGCGAAAACAGGCGCACAAATTCGGTGCTGTGATCCCTTCACGACGTGCGATATCTTTTAATTTTGCTGGTCCACCCAGATACAAACGCGACACTGTTGCCAACTGTTGACGTGAATATTGAGTACTTAAGCTGTGTTCGGCTTTTAGTCTATCGCCCAGTCTATCCAGGATGTACAAATTTTCTTCTATCAGACGAACGAATTCTTTATGCGGCATAGAAACCTCCCTTTACAAGAATAACATTATATTAATTATTAAAAAACTTAACGATTATACGTTTTAATAAATAGGTTTGCAAGAAAAAAATTCAAGTGGTTTGGGAAAAATTCTTTGATTTGGTGGCATTATAACGAAATATTTTGTTATTGCAAATTGAATAAAGTTATTTATAATTGGCAAGTCTTTGGGCTGTCGTCTAATGGTAGGACAAGAGTTTTTGGTTCTCTTTATCATGGTTCGAATCCGTGCGGCCCAACCACTTCCCGCTTTTGGCCATTTCCTGCATCTGGGCAAAGGGAAAATTCAAGGAATATCCTAGGGTTGCGCCGGTCAGTTCAAGAGTTCTAAAAACTGATTTCAAGAACCGCCTGCCATCCTCGATTTTAGAACTTTTTACAATTTTATCTGTTTCTTTCGCTAGTTTGTTCGTGAATTTTACCCACAAATCCCCGAACCCGCTGGCGGCAGTGAACAGGTCAATCAGAGTTTCATCAAACCGGTCGTCTGCGGTGGTGTAATTGGCAATCTTATTGGTAACCGTCAGCCGTTCCCGCTTCAATGCGGACAGTTTTTCATCGTAAATTTCTTTTTCAATATTGTGGTCAATGTAAAGATTAACCAATGATTCTTTGCGCTGGTCAATCAACGTCAGTTCCTGCTGGAACTCTTTCAACTGCCGGGCATGGAAATCTGCTTCGGCCGATTTGGTCTTTTTCAGATAATCGCCCATCTGTCCCAGTAATTCGTCAGGCAGCTTCAGGGTATTCAAAATCTT
>JAIRLP010000083.1 GCA_031259365.1 Rickettsiales bacterium | reverse complement strand
AATTCTTCCGGATGAACCTTGAATTCAGCTGGTTGCAGATATTTTGTAAAATCTCCAATCTGCGTGCCGGTCGAAGATAAAATTTTCGACAAGCTATGTGTCGAAGGCCAGCGCGGTTTGCCATCCTTGGACCATCTTTTACTTTTGTTAAACGTTGTTGGATCCAGGCCACTGCACTTGGCTAACCCTGAACAAGACATTCTGTGTTCAGTCGCAAAACGTTCTATTGCTTTCCATATATCCTCATGTGTCATTACTCTCTCCTTTTACCCCCAAGTTCGTACTTTTATCTGAACAACCGCATAATCTTTTACAACACACCCATCCCGTGCAAATTTATCATTACCCGTCATGCGCCTGTATAATCGATCAAATTATCCTTATCGCGATTCGTTATATTCTTAGGATTATGTTCTAATTATGGTTGAATGTAAAAATAATTTCAACTGGTATTCTTAAGCTACTTTTCCCAACACCCAGCACCTAAAATCCCAACATAAATGCATTGACATTTTTCGCAGAAAAATATAGAACGCACAGGTGAAAGTTAGGTAAAAAATTAGTCTAATTTAAGCCACCGATTGTAATAGGCAGAAAACAGGTAAAAAAATGTCAAAGAAATTATGGGTTTTTGAAAACAAAAAAACCGATACAAGAATCGGTCGTTTTGATATAACAAATGTTCTGATCAAATCCAGGTTATTAATGTCTGGCATAGCACTTTTACTAAGTATGGGGCCTTCAAACCCTCAACAAAAAACCACAGCTGTGAACTATTCCGAATACATGCCCAAAGCTAATGGTAAGGATGATTCAAAAGAAAACCCACATGCATGGTGCCAAGAATTGAATAACTGGCTGTACGACCAAGAGCTTGTCGAATTCATTTCAAAGACTTTGCCATTTATAAAAATTGAAGAAATAAATATAAGAGATTCCGAAGAATACAACCGTACTTTCTGCAATGGTATTTCATCAAGCCTTCTTGCCCAATACAATCCAAGCAAAAACATTGTATTGGTCCGAATTATAAAATTACCAAAGAATGCCTTTAGCAACAATGCAAAAGCGTCCCAGATTGAACAAGAATCTTTTTATAATCTTAGAAAATTTATTGGATATTTAAATTATTAAGTACTGGCACGTATTGCACACGAAGCTCAACATTACTTTAATACAAACAATATATCACTGTTAAAACTGTCCGCCGAAGAAATTGCACTGTTGCAAGTTTATGACGAAATTTCCGCTAATATCGCAGACCTAATGCTGCGTCGCCATATATTTATTCATACAGGTTCTGTAAAAACAGCAAAAATTGGATATGGTGAATATGCTGAAAGTTCTAGATTTAACGCGTATTTCAAATATCTGAAAAACAACCAAGAACATATTCACAGCAAGATATTCGAACAAGAAGCAAATATAATTCTTCAAACAGTCATTGATGATTTTATCTCGGAAGAATCTTGGGGCAACTATATTGAAAAGATCCCAAAAGTAATTCAATGGAAATTAGGCAAGACAATGCAAGCCCGCGCCACAGCAATACGAAACAACAATAATTTTATTATTCAAAATTCCGATGACATGAATCAATGCATGAAAAAATTGTTTTCACATCAGGGGCAAAACATTCTGGAAACAGCCAACATAAAAACTGTGGAACAACTTCATCAATCAGCAATGAACTTGGTGACGAATAAATCGGTACAAAAAGAAATAACCCATGCAATAAACATGTATTCGTTATTCCGTAACACAACGGTAATGCCAAACAAAACCCCGGGCATAGAAAAATGAAAACAAGACCTTTAATTTTTTTGATAGTATCAAATTTAATCTGCTGCACAAAATCGTACGCGCAATTCTATGATGCAACAGACTATCTAATGGGCTATAACAAAGATGGCTCTATTTTTGCATACGATTGTTATGATTGTAATTCTGCAAATAGTTGTGGCCTTTATTTTCCTGACTATCCGGGGGACTATCATACCTTGCAGGACGGCGATATTGTTTTTGTCAAAGGTTCACTTGCACCAAGTTACCCCATTAATGTACCAACATTTTTTTGTCTGCAATTACAGTGGTCAAACTTTTGATGTCTTCACTGCATGCAGCGCTGGATATTATGGTACAACTTCTTGCACAAAATGCCCAGATAACGGTAACAGTATCCAGGGCGAAAATATGAATATAACCAATTGCTATAATAAGAGGCGACGGCAGCGATGGAACCGGTTCTTTTACATATACCGGCTCATGCTATTATTCTAATTAAACAACAAATCCCGCAAAGCGGGATTTTATTTAAAAAGCTTCATTATTTTCACGCAATTCCTTTTTAAAAGGTGCCAGCTTTTCTACATTTTCTTTGATCTGGTTATAAAAGTTTGACTTACTTAATTCCACTGCATACTTAATAGCATTCGCAAATGCCAGCGCATCACTGTTTCCAT
Source organism: Rickettsiales bacterium (assembly GCA_031259365.1). GTDB lineage: Bacteria > Pseudomonadota > Alphaproteobacteria > Rs-D84 > Rs-D84 > JAIRLP01. Next base: position 3,719 of record JAIRLP010000083.1, on the reverse strand, counting down.
GAGTCTTGATGGCAAACCCATTCAATCCCAAGAATACCGCACCCGCATAAGAACGAGGATCAATTTTATGCTTTAATCTTTTGAACACATGAACCAGGAAAAACGCGCCAATAATTGCCAGCACAGATTTTTTTAAATTATCCACCACAACACGTTTAATCAGTTTTGCGGTGCCTTCTACTGTTTTCAGAACAATATTGCCTGTAAAGCCGTCTGTAACAACGACTTGGACGTTTCCACCACTGATGTCATTTCCTTCGACAAAGCCAATATAATCATAAGGCAATTCGTCTTTATGGGCAGCCAATAATTTATTCAAACGCTGCAAGGTTTCATTACCCTTGGTATTTTCTTCACCAATATTCAGAATACCCAGTTTTGGGTTTGGCATCTTTCCATAGCTTTCTGCATAAACACTGCCCAGTATTGCAAAGTCAAACAAGTTTTCTTCATCACATTGAACATTTGCACCCAAATCCAAGACAACCACACGTTGTTCGCCACCACCTGATGGCAACATCGTTGTAATGGCGGGACGTGAAATACCTTCGACTGTCTTCAAGGCCAGTTTCGACAAAGCCATCAAGATACCCGTATTACCGGCACTGACGACAGCTGCGGAATTACCTTCGCGTACGTCCTTGACGGCCATATACATAGAAGTGTTTTGTGCGGTTCGAATAACTTCACGAACTTTATCAGTTCCCTTGATTACATCCGGGGCATGAATAACCGTGCAGTTACGCCCAACACGCGGATATTTAGCCAAAAGCGGTTGCAGAACTTTTTCGTTACCGAAAACACGGAAATAAACACTATTTTCGCCGTTTTGAAACAAGAATTGATTCATACCACCCAATACGGCAACAGGGGCCTTATCGCCCCCCATAGCATCAACTGAAATAATTTTTTTATTTGTAGTCATAATTAAAAAATTGAATATAAGGCGGGATATACGACGTTTGGAATAAAGGAAGTGTAGTCAACCTACATGACCGGTATTCCAAACAAGCAGATACCCATTACATTCAATTTTATTTTGTTCCGCAAGCAGGACAAACGTGATGTGGACGTTTCTTTTCGCCACATTTTTTGCAAACACCTGATGGCATTACTGACAAAGCGTCATGTGCGCGACGTTGTGCTGTGCGGGCTTTACTTGTTTTACTTTTTGGCACTGCCATTTCATAATCCTTTTATTTACGGGTTATATTTTATTAGAATCTTCCACTTTTGCAAGCGAAATCTTAGGGGGCAAATATGATCAATATGCCGCAAAACAGTATATTAATCATATTTGTCACCTAATCGGTTATAACTTGTGCCACGAACATACCATGATTATGCAGATATCCAATAACCGCACTGTGGTCATCGAATCCTATATGGAAGTCATGGCCTTCGGCCTCAAGTTCTTTGATTTTGGCCAGTTTATATTCCGCAGTGGTCGCATGATAATCGCGCGGTTTGCAGAAAATCTTCTTGTTTGTATCGGGTAATAATCCATTCAAAAATTGTTCAACCTTTTCTTGTCCCATGGCCCAGCGTCCCGTAATGAAAACAAGTGTAAAATCACGTCCCAGTGTTTTCAAGACTTTGATCATATTTTCATTTGCGTTGCCAAAGCGATCAAAATTTTTACCCATAGTTTCCAGAACATGGGCCGGTGTATTTGCCGGATCAAATTGACCGACAGTAATACCAAACTTCTTGGTAACAACACCATCAATATCACAATAAACAGCGGGAATCTTATTCATATCTTTTTCAGAAATTAAATTATGTGTGGGGATTGGAAGCATTCGCAACCCCGACGTGTACAGATATTACACGAGGGGGGGGTGAATACAACAAGTCCCCACATAATTTTATTTATTAGATATCCAACAATTGTTGTTGAACATTACCTTCGCGTGCCAGCTTTTCAGCCTTTTCTTCATCACGTGCGATTTCACGAACGCGACGAACATATGCACCTGTACCGATTGGGATTAAACGGCCAACGATCAAGTTTTCGTTGATACCAATCAATTTATCGGTTGCGCCGTTAATCGCAGCGTCTACCAATACTTTGGTTGTCTGCTGGAACGATGCATTAGAGATAAATGAACGGCTGGTCAAAGATGCGCGGGTCAAACCAACCAGAACCTGAGATGATTCTGCGACACGACCACCATCACGTGCAACGCGTGCATTTTCTTCTTCTAAATCAACACGATCAACAACCTGGCCTAGCAAGAATCCTGTATCGCCTGGATTAGTAATTTCCACACGTCTGGTCATTTCACGGATCAAGATTTCCAAGTGTTTGTCATTGATGATCACGCCTTGCAAACGGTAAACCTGCTGGATCTGTTCTACCATAAATGTTGCCAATGCTTTCTGTCCCAAGATACGCAAAATATCTTGTGGAACTGGATCGCCATCGACCAACTTTTCAGCTTTCTTTACAACGTCTCCGCTGCGTACCAACAAGTTAGTTCCCTTTGGCACGGCATATTCAACTGGCGCTGTTCCGTCTTCTGGCTCGATACGAATAATGATTTTTGACTTAGCGTCTTCCAATTCAACAGTACCATCAATTTCAGCCAACAATGCCGGGTTAGACGGACGACGAACTTCCAACAATTCATTAACTCGTGGCAGACCACCAGTAATGTCGGATGTTTTCTTTGTCTGAACTGGGATACGTGCCAAAACATCACCCGCAGAAACCCGTGCACCATTTGCAACATTCAATACAGAATAGATTGGTAGCAAGTATTCAGCAATTTTCTTACCACCCAGCGATATGATATTGCCTTTTTCATCAACCAATGTTACAGCTGGTTTCAAAGCTTTCTTTGTAGATGTTTTCCAGTTAATAACTTTTCTGGAAACGATACCTGTTATCGCATCAACTTCTTCTTGATAAGATACGTTTTCGATCAAATCATTAAAGTTAACGATACCATCCTTTTCAGCGATGATTGTATTTGAGTATGGATCCCATTCCGCAACCTTGGCACCCTTTTCAACGCTGGCGCCGTCATTAACAATCAACATAGATGCATAAGGTAATTTCTGTGAGAACTGTTTTTCACCCTTCTTGTCAACGATAGAGATTTCACCATTACGGCTTAATACAACAACGCGACCAGAAGTATTCTTAATTGTGTTTACACCCGACAGTTTAACAATACCAGATACGGGAACTTCGATAAAGTGAGATTCCGCACCACCGGATGCGATACCACCAACGTGGAAGGTACGCAATGTCAACTGTGTTCCAGGTTCACCGATGGACTGACCAGCAATAACACCAACTGCTTCGCCAACGTGTACCAGTGTAGATCTGGACAAGTCCATACCATAACATTTTGCACACAATCCATCTGAATTACATGTCAGCACAGAACGAACATCTACACTTGGCAGACCGGATTCGTTAATCCGTTTTGCGATTGCTTTTGTGATCAAGTCACCACGAACCACAATAACTTCTTTGGAAATCGGATGGATAACATCCTTTGCTGCTGTACGACCCAATACAACGTCCCCCAATGCCACTGACAATGTGCTGCCGGTGTATACAGGTTTTGCAGTAATGCATTCTGTTGTGCCACAATCGTGTTCAGTAATAACTGTGTTATGTGACAATTCAACCAATCGACGAGTCAAGTAACCAGCGTCAGCTGTCTTCAACGCAGTATCAGACATACCTTTACGAGCACCGTGGG
>JAIRLP010000013.1 GCA_031259365.1 Rickettsiales bacterium | reverse complement strand
AGCCATATCCAAATAGTTGATACCTGTCATGCTTATGGGGCGGCGGCGTTTTGGGAAACGCCGCCCCATACTGCACTTATACCGTCCCCAGTATACGAATATGGTACCTAGACGATACTTTTACACGGCGGTGTAAACGCAAGCTGGGATGTATATTCAGGATAATCCTGGGATTCTGGTTTGCGCTGGCTTATACCCCGATACAGGGCAAGGTCCGCATCGGTCAGGATTTCTACCATGCCCAGCACTTAGGTGATTATTTGGTTCGCATTAGATTCAATGTGGGCTGCAATTTAAATTTTTTTGCGACAATTTCTGACATGGGAATCTTTGATATGAAATGATTCAATGCAAATTGCGTAGCACGGTGGCCGACAATTAAAACGGTTTTTCCATCATGGGTCTTTTTCAGATCGTCCAGAAAACCTTTCATGCGCGCAGTATTCCTGAGCGACGTAAACGCAATACCTGACAAATATTCAGGCGAATCTTGGCTTTTGATAGATTAAACAGAAAAGCACTGGTATAAGGCAAGATCAGTATCCGTCAGGATTTTCCACTATTTCCCCAGAACTTCTGCAATAATAAAGCTGACAAAGAAATCTTAAGTGCTATATTCCTATATCACCCAAAGGAGATAAGATATGCCACAAAATTCTTTTTCAAAGTATTTTGAACGTTCAGACATCATAAAAATCCCTAAACAAAAATGCAAAATAATACAAGGAACAAAACTACAAAATGGCCGTGTATATAAAAAGGAAATGATTTTTGTAAAGTACAATGAAAATATTGGTTTTGTAAAATTAGACAATGGTCAACATATGGACCTAACAGAAAATCAACTATATGTATTTGAACGCTTAATTGAAGCAGCAGAGAACGAAAGAATCTATGTACACATCAGCCAATTGCAGAAAACGTTTCGCGGTGATTCCAAAAGTTGCTGTAAAATATTTCAACATCATGATAACTGGCGCGATTTTATTGAATTAGCAAATCCAGGATTATACAGATTGAAGCTTTACGCAGACGAATACAAACTAAAATACAATATAGCACTACAACGTATAAAAAAACAAAAGGCAACTGGTGAACTATTACGAAAAAATGGCGAACGTTTTCACTGACAATTTCACAAGTGTAATATTTCACATCTGCAAAATGTTGACTCACCTGTTTTACCGTTGTCGTAGTGTCCGTGATGTATGAATATGTACTTTTGCATGGTTTTATTTTTGCCCATTCACCGTAAAGGTGTTAGAACTGGACTAACCAAGAGAAACCCAGATGCCTTATATCTGCCCCGCTACCATCAAAGTCATTAAATACATCAAAGAAAAATATGATGCAGACCCAGAATTTATGTGGGCACGTACGCCCGGTAATTCAATCTTTCGGCACAGGGATAATCAAAAATGGTATGGTGTATTACTTACCGTGTCCAGGGCTGCATTAAAGATTCAGGGCCAAGGCAATGTGGAAATACTTAACTTGAAACTGGATCCGATTCTAATTGGATCTTTGATAGATAATAAAAGTTTTTTTCCGGCCTATCATATGAACAAAGAACATTGGATAAGTCTGCTGATGGATGGATCAATCAAAGACAAAGATATGTTTGCCTTGATCGATATCAGTTTCAATACAACGACCAAGAAGATCAAATAAACCACCCTTTTGGGTGTTTTTTACCCTTTGATATGCTTGTTTATTTTTATCGACCAAAATCCAACCAACAAGATTGCAACCGTTAACAAGGCCAAATAGTATCGCAGATATTCATATCCCAAAAATACACCAAGATACATCAACAACAAGAAACCTGTCAATCGCCCAATCACCAAAGCAGTTTCACGAAACACAAAATATTCTGTCTTATGATCTTTGGTGAAACATTTGCTTTTGGATATATTATACATTTTTATTTCGTTGATATGGTCCATAAAAGATATTGCGGTCACATAAACAAAGTTATAAATCAAGAAAGTCCATTCCACTGTGTTACAAATAAACAAAGTCAAACTGCACAATGACGCAATAGACGCAGAAAACAGTATCTTTGAAAACGTCTTCTTTTGACAAAAACGCCCAAACAGATATGATGCCACAATAGAAAAACATGAAAACACAGTTGTAAAGATACCAAGATTCATATCCGTCTTAAACATATATACAGTATACATCGTGATAACTGTACCCAGCGTCCCAGATGTTGAAAAGCCGCGCATAACTTTAATCGAAAACAACTTTCTGATCACCGGGAAACGCATCATGCACTGAAAGAACCCCTTTAAATCCAGTTTATTCTTTGATCGAGATGTGATGAAGACAAAAAGAATGACAACACAAATTCAATCACCGCAAAGATCAGAACAACCTTGGCCATTTGTTCATACGAACCAACCGAAATAAAGAACCCAAAAAGAACAGGTGCAATAATCGTGGTCAGGCCCGACACGGCCATTTTATACCCCGTGAATTTGGTCATGCTGTCACGACCAACCTTTTCACGCACCATCGTATGCATAGGCACCCAGTACATAGCACTATTTAACCCAACCAACATTCCCAGCTAAATAATATATTCATTAATATCGCCATGCATAAAAACGATCATCAGCAACATGATTATCTTTGGGATCTGACCCAGCCTGAACAAATTTACCTTGTTCTTTCGCTTAACCCAATCAGCAAAAATATAAAAGCCTGCGATCAGCGCCAAATAGTAAAAAAATTGATAAATCGATACAGATATAATTTCATTAAGCGATGAATGCATAATATATGACACCAAAAAAGTCCCAACGAACAAGTCTGTGATTTTACGCAATGAACTAAATGTTAACAGTAACTTTACATCTCTGGATAATTTGCCTTTGGTGGTCATTTCCTACAATTCTCTTTGATTATTAGACAATTTTTTTATTCTATCATAGAATAGGAATATATGGAAACAAAACTGAACATTTTTGTTAATTGACTCGGACCAATAATGATTTATAATCAAAACATGAAAAAAATATTCTTAATTTTTTTATTAATTGCAACAGTGTCACCATTATTGGGTTGCGCGGTTAAATCTGACTTGGACAAGGTTGACGGCTATCCGCGCAACTATCCTGTTTATTAAATATATATGTATTCAGTATGAAAAAATGATATAATCATTTTCAAATAAGGTTACATAATGAAAAAGAAACTTAAAGATTTGTTTGATGCTGGGATAAAAAAATTTAAACCTACGCCCGTTGACACCAATGGTATCAATCCCCAAAGATTCAAAGGTATTGCAGCAGTATTTAAACACTCTGCTGAATTAGCAGAAATAACAACTGAATCAGAATATTCTGATTATATTGATTCTATATATCCTGGCAGCAAAGTAAAAGGCTTGGTCTATCATCAAACCGAAAGAAAATTCGACAAATTTGATGAAAATAAAAGCAGAACTGGCGGCATCTATTTTTCCCCTTACAACAGACCTACGGGCAAAGCCTTGAATTTATTTTTTACCGGCAGATTTGAAAGTTATACAAAAATAGCTGTGATAAATCTGGAATCACCGTTATTTATGACCGAAGAAAATAAGAATCTAAATATAACCAATATTAAAAAAATAACTAAAAAAGTAGATTTAACCAAATATGATGGGATCGTTGGTTATTGTAATTTTATGTATTACAAGGGTGAATTCGCCAAGGGATATTTGGACACCGAAGAAGACAAATCACTGGCAGAAATAGTTGTCTTTAACAGTGATGATATCCACATATTGGGTTCCCAAAAAGATATCGAACAATTCAAAGAATGGAAAAAAGAACGAAATATGACAATTAATAATGAAATAATAAAGAAAAGTTTGGAAAACAGTCTGGGTTAATAAAAATTTTGATAACACTTAAAAACGCGCCAAACGGCGCGTTTATCAACAATTGGTGCGGGTAAAGGGACTTGAACCCCCATGGATTGCTCCGCTGGAACCTAAATCCAGTGCGTCTGCCAATTCCGCCATACCCGCAAGGGCAAACGCACTTTATTACAAAAATTACTTGATTTCCAGTAAAATTTACCTTAACATGCCCAGACGAATTAATAAAGGCATATAAAATGGCATATAAAAAAGGCGATAAAGTTGTGATTAAGCTGGAAAACAAAGAAACCGGCTACTTCTACACAACTACAAAAAATAACAAGTCCGAAAATACCAAGGGCAAAATGAAATTCCGCAAATACGATCCAAAATTGCGCAAGCATGTGGAATTCACAGAAAACAAAATGCCAAAATAATCGGGCTTCCCGGTGGCTTTTGTTACAGAAACTCGCGCGCCAACTTGGCGCGTTTTTCTTTGGTCTGATTCATTTGATTCCCAAAACATCATATCGTTGAATCAGGCACCAACCTTGCATATAAAGGACAAGGTTTTACTACTGTCCCGGCTGCTCTCTGCGGACTGTGCATGCCACTATATTTTCTGTCGGTCGCGCGTAACCACTACCCCGGCCGCTTCGCGTCCGCCCCTTCGCCAGCAAAGGGGATTAACATATCTATGGCATTTGGCATAAAGCATCATAAACTGTGTTGATATGATCAATTTGCCGAATTGCTTTTCCGTCTTACTTTCTGTTGTCTTGGCGTACGACGCACAACCGCAACCCACAGCCAGTGTCGGTGACAGTCAATCCGAAAAACGCAAGTCGCAGATAATTATTATCTTCCAGCGTTTTTCACCGGCAAAATTTGATAATTATTTATTGCGTTTCCAAATAAAGAATTTATAAGGTCAGTATCATTCAAAATATGTTCGGCGCATTTGATGGGTTCATCCTGGAATCCCAGTTTTTGTAATTTCAGGACAAGCGCCAAGCCACCATTTAACATGCAAGGACTGCTGTAATCAAAAACAAAATCCGAAAATGATCTACCGGCTTCTCTGTTCGAGTTAAGCATTATTCCAGAACCCTTTTCCCAATTGTGTTTTTTATTGCCCAAAACACTCATTGAATTAAATGCTTCTCTAAAATCAGGCTCGTGTCCGATCGCCAAGATTGCGGTGTTATCTGTGACTTTGTAATTGTACGCAATTTTGGAAATCAACCCGCCGCGTTCGCCGCCTTTTTCCTCGTGTAATGTTGGACCTGGCAGCCCAAAGGCCTTATAAGCCATAGCGATTATTTCCGCCGTTTGGCGCGTACGATCAACAGAAGTATGGAAAATATCGGTTATTTGTGGAAATTCTTTCAGCGTGTCCTTATTCAGGGCGGCAAAAAATTCGCCAGCATGCAATGATTGGATAACGCCCAATGGGATTAAATCTTGGCCACTATATATCGAATGCCGCATGAGAATTTTATTGAATTGTTCGCTCATCTTATCTTTTCCTTTCTTTTCTTTCCAAAGGCATTATTGTAAAGCAGTCCGAACGCTATTGCGAATAGACCATAGCCAGCAGTCACACCACCACCAATCATCTTATCATTTGGATCCGAAGCCTGCACGATTTCCGATTTTTTGCGAGTATCTACAAATTCGTTCTTTTCATCATGGCCTTGCTTGATTTTATATCCGCCAAACAAGGTAAATACAATTCCTAGCCCGATTAAACCACGCGCACACAACCGCAAAAATTCTGGGTTTACGCGACCAAATCCGTGCTCGTCTTTTGTAAAATAGCTATATTTGCTCATTTTAAACCTCTTTTGTTATGTATGTAAGTGAATATGTCCTTAAATGTATTACATATTTACCATTTGTCAAGATATACAAGATATAAAAGATGATTATTTGTATAGAGCCTAAATAATTCCACGTATGTCCAAATTATGTACAAGTTCAAGACTGTTATAAATCGAAAAAGTGACCGATGATTAATCCCCTTCGCTGGCGAAGGGGTGCCCCGTAAGGGGCTAGATTGTTCACATTATGTTGACGCGACTTGTAAAAATGTGATATAATACCCGCAACCAAAGGAGGGTATTATGCAATGCGTTCATTGCGGCTGTG
>JAIRLP010000006.1 GCA_031259365.1 Rickettsiales bacterium | reverse complement strand
TGCGGCAACGGATTCCTGACCAACTGATTTTGCCAATTCATCATTTAATTCTGGCAAAACTGGGCGGCGTACTTCGTGCAATTCAACCTCGAAACGGGCATCTTTGCCGGCCAAGTTTTCAGCATGATATGCTGAAGGAAATTTTACGTTAACGTCAAATTTATCGCCTGCTTTGCGACCAATGATCTGATCCTCAAAACCTGGGATAAATGAATTAGAACCCAATACCAAATTGTGCTTCTTTGCTTCTCCGCCTTCGAATGCGTCCTTGTCAACAAATCCTTTGAAGTCGATAACAGCAACATCGTCTTTTGCAGCCTTGGCGTCGACTTTTTCAGCGGTGCTGCGACTTTTCTGCAAATTTTCCAAAGATTTTTTAACTTCGGATTCTTCTAATTTTGCAACTTTCTTGGTCAGTGTGAATTTTTCCAGATCAATATTTGGCAATGTTGGTAAAATATCAAATTCCAAAGTGTATTCCAAATCCTGGCCAATTTCCCATTTTGCAATGTCTGCTTTTGGCGCACCGGCCAAGCGCAATTTTTTATCTGCGATAAAGTCATTCAAGTCTTTGTTCATCAGTTTATCAACAGCTTCACCAAAAGCGGTGGCATTGTATTTCTGGCGCAATACTGACAAAGGAATATGACCAGGACGAAAACCTGGCATTTTGGCTTCTTTACCATATCCCAACAAAACTTCATCTGCAAATTTTTGAATTTCATCAGCTGACACAAAGCCAGTAACTGAATAGTGCAAATCTTTGATTTTTTCTTTTTTAAACATAATTTCCCCTTTTAAGGCGGACATTCATGCTTAACCAGTTTCTCAAAGCCAGATGATAAATAAATCGCCTACTACTTTGTCAAATCGTCTTGCCGTATGATATACGTCTTCGCCGATTTTTCGCGTATTATGCAATTTCTTTATCACATCATATTGTGAAACTGTTTGTCCTGAATGTCTAACCGCCCGATTATACAAAGTATTTTGCAAAACGCAATATGAAAGTTGTGGGTTTGACGCCTTTTTTATGATAAAATTCATATCAAAAGGAAATGTAAATGAATACTAAAATCAGCGTGCGACGCGCGCGCATAACTGATCTGGAAGCCTTGACGGATTTGTTGGTGCGTTTTAATAAATTTTTCCAGGGTTTGGATAACGGCAAAAGTCGAATTCATCGTAAACAGGTGTCGGATGAAATACGACGCGTCAGCTTTGGTGATCGACCTTTGTTGTATATTTATGTCGCTGAACTGGATGGAAAAATCATTGGCGCGATATCGATGTATAATGGCTGGACGACGGATACATCAACCATGTTCCACGTGCCGTATTTGTTTGTCTATCCGGAATTCCGCGGCAGTCGCGCGGTGTTAGCCTTGTTTTTCAAGATACGGGATCTGGCCAAGAAAACAAAGGTTGGCAGAATATGTTTCAGCGTTTATGGTAAAAATAGCCTGACCAAGAAACTGTATGAACATGCCGGTGCCAAATACTGGGCCGATGACGACGAACATTTCATGTATTTCAATTTGTAATGATAATAAAACCGCTGATTTTGGCGGTTTTATTGATTGATTAGTCGTGCTTGCTTTTTACCAAGGCAATCACCCCGCCACACAGCAAATCAGTCAACATATCGGTGGGTATTCGCACGGTTCCGATTTCATAACTAAGAATACAATGTCTATTTATGCCCGGCTTTTGTCCCAGATGTTTCCTTGATATTTGCAATGCTTTGCGTGCATCCTTTAGACATTGGCCAATGCGTTTATTTTCGGTGGTGATTGTTTTCATTTTTTCTCTCCAGTTTTTTGTGAATAAAAAGACCGCCGTGATTAAGGGCGGTTGGGAGTTTAGACCTACTCAAAGAATAGTGTGTATATTCGACCGAAGTCTTATTTTGCAACCCCCAAACCAGAAACTGATTAGAAGCTGCATTTTTGCATCTCGCAAACATGCGAGGAAACTTGTAATGAGGATTCTACGCCTCACACTGGTAATCAACCAGTGCCAGCAGATTATACAATATAATTAATAAAAATTCTAGAAAAATAAAAACCGCACATTTCTGTGCGGTTTCTTTTGATAGTCCTGCAATTGTTGATTAACGTTCGTTTGCAAACGGTTTCGCACATTGTGCGAATTTATTTGCACTGAATACCGGCCTTTGCCGGTATGACGTATTTCATCACCGCGCCAACCACTGTATAATGAAATAAAAATCCGGCATAAAGCCGGATTTTGTTTTTGAAACTAACGTTTCGAAAACTGTGTAGAACGACGGGCTTTGCGTTTACCATAATGCTTACGTTCAACAACGCGGCTGTCGCGTGTCAAGAAGCCGACTGACTTCAGGGCTGGGCGTAAATCTGGTTCGGCTTTTCCCAAAGCTTTGGAAATACCATGTTTTACAGCGCCTGCTTGACCTGACAATCCGCCGCCTTGTACCATTGCGCGAATGTCATAAGAACCTTCACGTTTTGTGATACCGAACGGTTGTGCCAAGATCATCTGCAACACAGCACGTTTGAAATATTCGTTTACCGGCTGGTCGTTAACAATAATATTGCCCTTACCTGGTGTCAGATAAACACGAGCGATGGAATCTTTACGTTTTCCAGTTGCATAAACAGCCGTCTTGCCGATTTTTGAAACAGCAACTTTGGCTGTCTTCGCAGCAGTTGTTTTTTTTGCTGGGGCAGCTTTCTTAGCAGCTGGTTTTGCTGCCACTGCAGTCTTTTTAACTTCTGTCATTATTCGCCCCTTTTATTTTTACGGTTCATGCCAGCAAAATCTACAACAGTAGGTTTCTGAGCTTCATGTTTATGTGTTGGACCTGCGTACACGTGCAATTTAGTCAAACGTTGGTTTGCCAATGCAACTGCTGTACGACGACCCATCATACGTTTTACTGCGTTGAAAACCAAGGTTTCCGGTTTTTCTTCGCGCATTTGACCAAGGGTGCGAGATTTGATACCACCGGTCCAACCTGTGTGCCAGAAGAACTTGGTTTTATCAGCCTTGGTTCCAGACAAAGCAACTTTGTCTGCGTTGATAATAATTACGTGATCGCCACAATCCATATTTGGGGTCCAAGTTGGTTTGTGCTTTCCGCGCAGGATGTTTGCAGTATACGCCGCCAAACGTCCCAGCGTGCAATCGGTTGCGTCAATCAGAATCCAAGAAGATTCCAATTCGCTTTTCTTTAACGATTTTGTAGCTAGTGCCATTTTATTTTACCTTTTATTCAATTAGAACGGGGTTATTATGCGCCGAACCTGCGTAAAAGTCAAGAAAAATCAATGTGGTATTATAATACCATAAATTGTCGCCCCGTGGCCTGTCATTCTGACGAAAATCGGAACCCGGGTAATTAATGGCGCGAAGCATGCCAAACGGGACTCAGGTTTTATCATGTCTATTTCATTTACATTTCAGTTGGTATTTTCAAACCCATCAGATCAATAACAGTTCCCAATGTGTTGAATGCATATGTTGCGATACGCAGACGTTGTTTGCGCAAGTTTGTTGGGACATCGTCACGCAATATTGGGCAGTTATGATAAAATGTATTGATCAGCTGTGACAGATCATAAGCATAATTGGCCAAGATATCTGTTGCACGGTTATCAAATGTGCCCTGCACGGTGCGTTCAAATTCCAAGATTCCGATTAACAGATTGCGTTCGTCAGCAGACAGTTCAGATACAGGCGAATTCATATCAATTTCGTCCCAGCCGCGATTCAAAACGCTGTTCAAACGGACAGCTGTGTACAAGATGTATGGTCCGGTGCGACCTTCAAAACTGGTGACGCTGGATGGATCGAATACATAATCTGAATGCACGTCGTGCATCAAATCATTAAATTTCACAGCGGCCAATGCAATTGCATCAATTGTGTCTTTGTCCAAGTTCTTACCACTTTCGGATACGCGCACTGCGACGGCTTCGTTTACGGCGTCAATGATATCGTCCAACCCAGCAGCATTGCCATCACGTGTTTTGAAAGGTTTTCCATCTGCGCCGTTAATTGTTCCATAACCGATATGTTCCATATCGCCGTATTTAAATATTCCCGATAAATCGGCGGCGCGGAACAACTGTTCAAAATGCAGATTTTGACGCAAATCGGTGAAATAGATGATTTTGTCAGGATTGTCCGTTAATTTACGGCAATACACGGCCGCCAAGTCAGTGGAATCATAAGTGTCTGCGCCGCGCGAATCAGTCCACATATAAGGTGGCATTGGGGCGTTGTCGGTATCTTTCTTAACGATAATAACTTGCGCGCCATCGCTTTCGACGATCAAATTTTTCGCGCGCAAGATCTTTTCTACATCGTCCAGATGCTGTGCGGCATTGCGTTCACCCAAATCATAATCGAATGGCATAATGTTCAGGCGTTTCACTGTGTCGTTCATCATTTCCAATGATACTTTCAAGAATTTTTCATACAAAGCAAAATAACCCTTGTGCCCGTCTTGGAATTTGGCCTTGATGTCTTGGGAATGAGCTTGGAATTGTGGGTCTTCTTTGGCCAGTGCGGATGCTGCCGGGTAATAAGCGTTTAATTCCGCGGCGTTGATTTCAAAATCCACAGGTGTTGCGGGATCAAAATTATCTTGGAAATAAGGCAATTCGGGGTGCAATTTTTCGATCCATGCAATAACCAAAGCCATCGGTTTTCCCCAGTCGCCCATGTGGTTCCAAGAAAAAGTTTTATGCCCCAGGAATTTCGCAACGCGGTTAAACGTGTCACCCACAATTGACGTACGCAAATGCCCGATGTGCAAGGACTTGGCCACATTATAAGCGCCATAATCCAGATCAATTATCATCTTCTTGTCATCAGTTTCGGTGCGTGGTGCGTCGGCGGATTCCCAGATAAAGCTGTCTTTTAATTTGATGTTGATAAATCCAGGACCCGCGATTTAAGCGTCCGCAACAAAAGGCAGTTCTGCGATCTGTGGCAAAATTTCAGCGGCCAGTTCGCATGGGTTCTTATCCGCTGCCTTGGAACCAACCATTGCAGCGTTGGTGGAAAAATCACCGAATTCACGATTTCTTGGGATTTCCAAATTAGCTGTAAAACCCAGCTTGTCATTAATTGATTCTGACACGTATTTGTAAAGGTTCATAATATACTTCCTAATAAACTATAAATATTAATTTAGATTGGCAAAATGATTCTTACCTTCAGACCGCCTAGATCGCTGTCTTCCAAGAACATCTGACCACCATGATTTTCAAAAGCTGTTTGGGCAATTGACAGACCAAGTCCCGTGCCGCCTGTGCTGTCGCCGCGTGCTTCATCCAGTCGGACGAACGGACGCATTGCCTCGGATCGTCGTGCGGCTGGAATTCCGACACCGTCATCTTCAATGGTGATTTCAACATGTTCTTCAAAATCGGTTTCAGTGATTTTGATTTTGCTTTTTGCATATTTCGCAGCGTTTTCGATAATATTTCCAAAAGCGCGTGCCAATGCCATTGGGCGTGCATAGAATTGAACTGGGATATTCGGGAAATCTGTTTCGATTTCTTTGTCACCAGCAGAATCACGCGCAATACGGATCAGCATAGCCGGCAATTCAGTCGTCTGTTCAATTTCAGGCATTTCACCACGTGCGAATGCCAGATATCCGTTAACCATTTCAGACATGCGGTCGATGTCACGCAACAAGTCTTCTGGTTTGGCGTCACCCGTTTCAACCCCCAGACGCATT
>JAIRLP010000097.1 GCA_031259365.1 Rickettsiales bacterium | reverse complement strand
GACAACATTCTTGCGCGAAGTTGGACCACAAATCAAGACTGCTGAATTATTGGCTGAATCTGATTTGCGTATGAACTGTATTGCTAATATTTCAGAATGTTTCCAAAAGGCTTGTAAAGACACTATCAATCCAAACGATCCAGAAGGGTCTTATGACTTGTGTTTGACAAGACCGGAAACCGTGAAATCCTTGTGTCGTGTTCAGATTGATCCTTGTGTATCGGCTGAACCATTGATCTTGGATTTCGTATATGCAAGATTGGCCGCCATGCGTGTAGATAGCTGTACAACTCAAGTGAAGGAATGTCTGCAATCCGAAGATAGATGCGGATCAGATTATACACAGTGCGTGGGCTTAGATACCGATACAATTATTCGTATGTGTCCTTATGACAAACTGGTTGGATGTCAGCAGGTATATAACGAAGGATCGGGTGAAAAAAGTATTCGTGGTAATGCTGTGTATGAAGAATTGGCAACAATGGTTCAAGGTATCATGTTGAATATTGACAACAATATGTTGACTGTTTGTCAGAACGCAGCAAACGAAGCCATGGTCAAAGTTTGCGGCAGCACCGAAGAATGTAATGGCTTGGCTGTTGACGAAGGTATCGGTTCTCGTTCATTGGAATATAAATTCTGTGAATATAATATGACCGGTAACGTATTCGGAATTGACTTTAACAGATGTCGTACATCTTTGGATCAAATCAGTGATGATGAATTGGCAGGACCATTGTTGAATGCAACAACGGGTGCACGTGGTCCATCTACTGCAATTGCATCCACAATTATGGGTGTGATTTATTGGGATACACTGGATGCTGATGATGATGAATTGATGAATGCAGATGAATATATTGCAAAGATTCAAGAAGTGACAGGTCAACGATTATCCGAAGGTGAAAAACAAAACATTAAACAGAAAGTTAATACCGAAGTTCGCAGCTTGCAGCAGTCTATCAATAACGCGATCAGCGCAATTGAATCAGACCCAACTGTTCAGTTCTGTATGACAGGCCGAGAAGTTCAAGGTATGAAAGTTGATGGAACGCGTCGTAATATGAATGGTAAAGAAGCAGCGCGCTTCCCTGAATTGACCAAGCAGATGCGTCAGATAGTTCGCACATATGCAATTAAACAGGCCAAGGAAAATTATTATGCCAAGTATGATGAATTGACCAAAAAGATGTTGGAAGATTATGCAGCGGCTGGGGAACGCGTGGCATCTATCAAGAAAGAAGACAGCTTGAATGCACGTCGTGATATGGCTCGTATTGCATGTATCAGCTTTGCAGAATTGTCATCTTTGCCAAGATCTCCGAATCCTCCGGGCAATGCGTTTGGTAAAATTCTAAAGGGTATTGTGATTGCAGGTGCTATCGTTGCTGCCCCTATTGCGGGACCAGCATTGGCCGGTGCGGCTGCGGTTGCTGCTACAGCAACAGCCGCTGGGACAGCTGCGACCGGATTAGCAGCATTGGGAATTGCTGGTACTACAGGTGCAATTGTTGGTGGTGCTTTGGCAACTGGTGCAGGTGTTGCGTTGGCAGCATCTATGTCTGGCGGCGGTGGTGGAAATGGTGCTCAGTTAGATCCAACAAAACTGGATTTGGTTGGTTCCAAAGAATTGAATCAATGGAATTACAAGGAAGTTATTACCAGTACATTTGAATGGGAAACTTTGAATTGTCACAAGTGTGTTCGTGCACAAAATTGCACCAGCAAAAAGAATCCATTGTTTGGTTCCAAGTACTGTAAGAGTTGGGCCGATCCAGTCGAAACATGTACTGATACCCAATTTTAAAAATAAACGCCCCTTATCCCACCCACCAAAACAGTCATTTTTTGTGGGAGCCAGGAGGCGTTTTTTTACCAATGTCTTTATATTCGGCTGATAGAAAATGATCTTATCGTTTTCTAACTCTTTAATATTCCCACGAAGAATCACCCACGAAAAACAGTTGTTTATCGTCATTCCCGCGAAGGCGGGAATCCCTTGTTTAATAATACAAGTGACCCCTGTTCTTGTTTTGACAGTTATTAACTGTCAAAACAATTCAATGCAGGGGTGACGGGACCCGGGTGAAGGTTGACGGTGACTTTATTCAGTTACCCGCCGCGCATAGGGGTGACGAAGACCTTTATCTATTTAAAAGTGACGGTCTTGTCTGTTAGCAATTTCTTACACGCAGGTCAAATCTGTCAGAACTGTAATTCCAACAGTTTCCCATTCTGTGATTTTAGAATCCAAATCCATAATGTTTTTAGAACCTAAATAAATTGCAGGTGTTGCATTATGCTTTGCTGCAACGCTTTGGGCAGCTGTTATCGGTGACAGTTTTTGTTTGCCGGCCGCGAACCAATTGTCATTGTCTGCAATCCAGAAATCCGAATCGTCATGTGTGGCGATTGCCAGGCCATTTGCCACAATCGCATCGCCATCTGTAAAGTAATCATAATGCTTTTTTTCAAGATGTTTAATCAATGGCGTTTTATTTTCTGCCTTAATTTCTTCTTTCTTTTCATCTGATCCGCCAAAGCTGATATCGCGAAACACAGGCGCAGAAGGTACCGTTTCTTCTGGTGTCGAGAAATCAAAGTTGTCCGGAATAGGTAAACCTGCATCTATTTGTTCAACTTCTGCAACAGGGGTTATTTGTTTGCTTGACTTCGCATCATCGTATACGTCTTTCATATCAAATGCGGATTCAGGACGATTGGCCAAGTTTTGACGAGCGCGCAAAAATGCGCCACGCAATTCAGTGGGAATGCCGCATGGCAGGGGACTTGTTAATACCTGTTCTTCTTTTTTATCTTCTGCTTTGTTTTCTTTTTTATCTTCTTTTTTGCCGACTAATGTAAACAAGGGTTTCTTGGTGCGCACAATAATAGTTGTGGTTGCAATATACATAGGAACAGCTGCCAACAGCAGAATTCCAAAGGCAAAACCTGCGAATCCATGTAATCTGGCGCGCAATAAAATTGACCAATCGTGGGCAGAAAATAAGTTAAACCCAAACAGCAGCAACAGAACGATAAACATCACAGCGATGTAACAAATCGTCCATATGGTCGCATATTTATAGGTCTTTAAAAAATTCTTTATCTTTTCCATATATTTATACTATAGACGAAATATTATGTTTGTCAAGTTTTTGTCTATAGAAATAAATTTATAAAACAATGAACAGTGAACAGTGAACGATGGGCAGTGGATAGTGAATAGTGAACAAAGCTCAAATAGCAAAGGGCAAATTCCCCTTCGCGCCGCACAAAGGGAATAACAACAGCAGTATCCGCCGTATAATAATATCTGTTGACACCTTGGCAGGATAATCCCCTTCCCAATGGGAAGGGGTGGCACGAATGTGCCGGGGTAGGGGAAATTAAGGATATATCACCGCATTATACCACTACCCCGTCTTGCTTCGCAATCCACCCCTTCACCAGCGAAGGGGAATTTGCTCTTTGTTATTCAAAGTTTAAAGTTCATCATTCACTGTTAGTTGTTCACTGTTCATTGTTCGTTATCTACTGGCAATTTCAGCATCCAATAAAAAAATCACTAAATATACTGGAAAGTACTTTTTTTGTACGCTGTTTAGTGGTATAATTATGGGGATAGAAAGGGAGAAATTATGCACAATTTGTTCAAGTCAATAGGTGTATCACTGGCGGTTTTCGGGACTTTTATGGTCTTGGGAACGGCTGATGCTGCAGAAGGACGTGCAGGCTATAATGTCAATTATGTTAATGCAAACAACCGTGCAGGCATGGTTTCAGGACAGCAACGCATGCCTACTATGCCGACATTGCCAGGAAATTCCATTGGAAAGATCAGCCCAAGTATCCCTAATGGTGGTGGTGATAATCCATATCCTGGATGTACCCCAGGTACAGCATGTACATGTTCAAATGGCGCATCAGGTGTTTACAGACCAAATTGTACATGTGATTGTTCCACAACACCGCCAATTACTGGTTGTCCAGATGGTGGCGTGAAAGATTCTGACTATACAGTTGAAAGCTGTATGAATGATGTTTTAGCATG
>JAIRLP010000005.1 GCA_031259365.1 Rickettsiales bacterium | reverse complement strand
AACAGCGCTGGGCATAGAAAAAAAAGACGATAAAAAAGAAGAAAAGAAGGACGAGAAATAACCTGTGTTAAAAGCAAAAGTCATCATGATTATTGTAAGATTGGTTATGGGCGCAACTGCGTTGGGTCTGGGTATTTGGTATATGTCTTCCAGTATCGGTGGCGGGGCTTTGGGTTATTCCAGCCTGGACAGGTTCATGAATGCAATTGGTGTAACTGGCGGGGATATATCAACAGCAAACGGGTGTTTCTTGTGCGAATATATTGAAAAATTGTTTGCCGCAATCGGTTTGGCCACAGAAAATTTCTGGACCGCCATGGTTGAAAACATTTGGATATTACTGGCGATTGGTTTTGGTGTTTTCTTATTCTATACAACCGCGATGCATTTGTATGACACATCAAAAAAGAATGCAACATTGGATGCCGGTGACAAAACACTGGAATTTAAATCCTGGTTTGACAAGATATGGAAACGTGCAGCGCGCATTATGATCGTCGGCGCATTAATTGGCGCGATTGGAATGGGCGGAACGGCTGCACTGCGCGGTGTAACCAATCTGACCATTACACCGGTTATGCTGGTGGGTGCAGAATTATCTATGGCCGCCACAGGTGTTTCTAATTCGGCGCAATGCGGCACATCCGTTCAAAATGACGATGTATTAAATCCCGTCTTGAAACCATTCATGTGTGTTATGGGTAATCTAAACACTGTTATGTTGGCTGGCGCTGCGGGTGGATTTGCGTTAATGAATTATGCCTGGATGGATATGGGCGGCGGGGCATTTACTTGGGTTGCGGGATTAGCCTTGGTTATCATGTTCTTGATTATTGGATTTGATTTATTTTTTCAGATTTTGACCGTTGTCTTTAAATTGGTTTTCCTGATAATCTTTCTGCCATTGATATTAGCGGCAGGTGCTTTTGAAGGAACATGGAAACTGGCTGAAAACGTTGTATCAAATGCAATCGGGATGCTGGTCAAATCGGCGGTTAAGATAGTCGCCATAACACTGAAAATTTTGATCATCTACGCGACCGTGTCTTATGCAGCAGATGAATATTTCCCAGGACCAAATGATGGTTACAATGCGATCCTGCCACCACTTATGGGGGCAGCGGCACAAAACCCGGATGAAAAGACATTATCAATCATGGGCGTCTTTTCAAAGTGTGAAAAGGTCGCATTAAAAGATGGCACACTAGATAAAGATACATTCAAAAATTGTTTTACTGCATCGCGCGCCGAAGTAGAACGCAAATATCCAGGCGCATTTGATTTTATGAAAAATGGTTGGGAATTTCTGTTGCTGATGTTTGGAATATTCCTGCTGTATTACTATGCCGTATCGCCAAAAGTGGACACGTTGCTAAGTTCCGTCGGCGCCAAAGAAGAATTTGATTACGGCGGATGGGTCAAAGACCTGGGCAAAAGCATCTGGAAAATTCCAACCAAAATTGCAGAAAATGTTACAAAATCTATGGGTAAAAAAGAGTGAATTGGATAAAACGGATCTTTGTTGTTTGTGCGGCTATGCTGGTGTTGATTACGCCTTGTGCCTTTGCCGCAACAAATATGCCAAGCAACGGGGATGTTGGTGATTTTGGCGTTTGGGCGACAGAACATAATAAACAGCTGTTTGTTAAAAACCTGACAGATGATATTTCTGATTTCCAAAACACATTCCAAACAAATGTCTTGGTCAAAGATTATGTCCCAATTGAAGCAAAGGTTGGTCGCGCATTCATTGGCGCAATGAATGGCATTGGCGAAGTTTTGGAACGATCCTTGGTTCGCTTTATGACAATCTTTATTGTTATTCTGTTTGCCTTTTGGACAATGTTGGAATCTTATCAAACGATTCGTGGCGAAAAAGAAGCCAAGGTCCTGTGGGAAGAAATTGTAAAAAAACTGATTGTGATCACGGTCTGGATATTTATTATCGAACAAGGACCTGCACAGTTATTCATGTGGATCATGGGACCTGTTATTTCCATTGGAACATATTTGTCGGATTTGATTTTGAATTCGGTGGCAAGTACGGCTGGTGCTTCGTTACCTGACACATGTGCAGCAATCCACAAATATGTGGCAACAACCCATACAAACGTGGCCATTATTGACGCCGAACAAACGGCGAACTTGCTGTGTGTGCCAACCCGTCTTTCAGGATTCTTTTATACCGCTGTTGCAGCTGGCTGGAAATGGATGTTGGCTGGGATTGGAACATCTGCATTTACAGTCTTGGCAGGGGTGGTTTTTGTATTTATCTTTATCTATAACATTTGGAAATTTGCATTGATGGCATTGGGTGTTATTGCAGACCTATTCTTGTCTATATTCATGTTACCATTTACCGCATTGTATCAAACATTCGGCGGCAAATCTGGCAGTGGAAATATGTTTGATTCTGGCTTTGATGCGATTGGCGATGGCAGCAGTGGCGCCACATCATACAAAGGAATAGCAGGACAGATATTTAACGGTTTCTTGAAATTATTTGAAACAGAATCTTTGTCGGCGCAAATTCAAAAATTTATCCAAGCTGCAATTTACTTTGTATCATTGTCTGTTGTGATTGCATTGTGTGCTGCAATCTTATCAGGCGTTATTGATGCGAATTTGACGTCCACTGTTCCAACTTTGGACAATGATGGATTTATGGTGACATTAATTGTTGGATGCCTGGTTGCATATCTGGCGAACAAAGCGGGCGACATTGCCAAGAATCTGGGCGGCAGCATTGGAAACGGATTGCCAAACCTGGAAGGCGATTTGAAAAAGATTGCAGGCAACACAACCAAGACTGCAAAAGATTGGTGGAAAATCATCCGCAAAGGAAAGAAATAAAAAACTGTGAACCGACAGCCCGGATATCACATTGGAAATATAAAAGACAAGCCAAATTTTATATCTGGCCTATTTTTAAAAATTCACGGGCAACTTTTTTAATACCCTTATCCTTGAAAGCAACTGTAATAATATCGCCTGCATCTTCTATGACTACCCCGCGTCCTAATTCAATATGAGATGCCAATTTACCCACAATAGATGCACTGCGCATCGGTTTTGGTCTGCGCATTACCGGTTTATAAGATGCGGGCATTTGTACGCGCGAACGGGCATAACGATCATCGCCTTGGACATTCAAAAATTCCCGGTCTATTTCAGTGATAAATCTGCTTGGGGCATTAAATGAACGCTGTCCAAAAACCATTCGAGATAATGTATTGCTGATGATTGCATGTTTACGTGCTCGCGTAATGGCAACATAAGCCAAACGACGTTCTTCTTCGATACTGCCCTCGCCTATGGCCATTTCATTTGGAAAGATCCCTTCTTCCCATGCTGGCAAGAATACCGTATCAAATTCCAACCCTTTGGCCGCATGGATGGTCATAATATTCACAGCGTTTTTGGCATTCGGATCGTCTTCAACATCATTATCATCTGTCATCATTAATGCAGCGTGTTCCAGAAATTCTGACAGATTGTCATATTTTGAAATAACGTTTGTTAATAATTCTTTGATATTATCCAAACGACCTGGGGCATCCGCTTCTTTGCTGTCTTGCCACATTTTTAAGTATCCTGTTTCTTCCAGCAATTTCTGAACCGCATCGACTGGCAACATGCCGTCCCAATCAAAATCAAATGCATTCAGAAAATCTTGAGCACTGTCACGTTGTTTGCCTGTCAACGGGGCCGCGCGCATGGCCGCCATAAAATGTTCATCATAATTTGCCAGTTTTGCAATTGCCCCTGGTCCCAATCCACGTCTTGGTTTTGCAATCACACGCAAAAATGATAAATCGTCAAACGGATGAACCAACAATCTGGTGTATGCAATGACATCGCGTATTTCCATTCTGTCATAGAACTTGGTCGCGCCAACTAATCGATAAGGAATTCCCTTTTCTGCAAATTCTTCTTCCAACAGTCTTGACAGTGATCCGGCCCGAATGAGTACCGCAAAGTCAGCATAATTATTTCCATCAGCATGATGCAAAATACTGGTTGAAATCATACGCGCTTCGTCCCAATCAGTTGGCAAGGTAATAGAATAAACCTTTTCACCAGCACCAGCATTTGGGGCCGCACGCAGATCTTTGCCCAGTCTTCCCGAATTATTTCTGATCAATGAATTGGCCGCATTTAAGATATTTGATGTACTGCGATAATTGGTTTCCAGTCGAATAACCTTTGCATCCGGATAGGTTTTATCAAAATTTAAAATATGTTTAATTTCAGCCCCACGCCAAGAATAAATAGACTGATCATCATCACCCACGCAACAAATATTCCCATTCCCACCAGCCAATGCTTTTAATAATTGATGTTGGGCATTATTAGTATCTTGGAATTCATCGACCATAATATATTTAAATTGACGTTGATATTTTTCTAAAATGTCCGCAGCATCTTCGAACAGTTGCAAAACCTTTAAAATAATATCCCCAAAATCAACAGCATTCATACGGGCCAATTCCGCATTATAGGTATCATATATTTTCTGATTTACACCTTCAACGCGGTGCTTTAATCCCTTGTCCTTGATGGCAGAAATCCTTGCAACCCAGTCGCCTGGATTATACGTTTTTGGATCGTATCCCAGATTTGCAAAAACATTTTTCAGAACGGTTTTTTGTTCATCTTCTCCGAACACCAAGAAGTCGCGCCGTAATCCCGCACGTTCAGAATTATTACGCAAAATACGCAAGCAAATTGAATGAAATGTTCCACACCATAAATCATAAACATTCCAACGGCCATCAGACAACGCCGCGATACGATTTTTCATTTCATTTGCGGCTTTGTTGGTAAAGGTCAACGCCAATATCTGCCAAGGATACGCCATTCCGTTTTCCATGATATAAGCAATACGCGCGGTCAACACGCGGGTTTTACCCGTACCAGCCCCCGACAGCACCAAGACTGCCCCTTCGGTCGTTGTGGTGGCTAATTTTTGTTCTTCGTTAAGATTCTCTAGCATTGATTCCATCTTCGGGCTATAATACACCAGAAAAAGGAAAATGGAAAGGGAAAGCTGGTATGAGCAGAATTATTTGTTTTGATATTGAAACCACGGGTTTTGATTGGGCACGCGGGGACCGGGTCATTGAAATCGGCGCAGTTGAAATCATCGATGGGAAAATAACGGATAAGACTTTTCATGCATACATCAATCCAGATGGTAAAATAATTCCACCCGATTCGTATATGGTTCACAAATTATCTAACGAGTTTCTGGAAGACAAACCGAAATTTGCGGCAGTTGCGCCAAAATTCTTGGATTTTATCGGGGACAGTCCGATTGTTGCTCATAACGGGATCGACTTTGACTATCCGTTTATTAATTACGAATTATCGCAACTGCGTTTAAAACAAATACCACGTGAACAGCAATTCGATTCCTTGGTCATTGCCCGAAATCGTGTTTATGGCCCAAAATCTTATACATTGGATGCACTGGCTAAGTGGTTTGGTGTATCACTGGTGACACGTGCGGATGCACACGGTGCGTTGATTGACTCGGAAATTCTGGCCAAAGTTTATCTGGAATTGGCCAATACGGCACCAGCCCGACCTATATCTGAAATCATTGCGGAACAACACACAGCTATGCTGAA
Source organism: Rickettsiales bacterium (assembly GCA_031259365.1). Taxonomy (GTDB): domain Bacteria; phylum Pseudomonadota; class Alphaproteobacteria; order Rs-D84; family Rs-D84; genus JAIRLP01. The sequence goes on along the minus strand of JAIRLP010000005.1, from coordinate 6,166 downwards.
TCACCCAAAGGTTGGACAAAACTTCCCGGTCAGAAGTTTCAGCGTTTCAGATGAAGAACTGGCAGCGCATCAGGCCTTTATGAATTCTATTACCGCCCAGTAATAATAAAAATAAATACTCGACTGACATAAATATACCTTATCGTCATTCAGGCAAAGAACCAGAAATAAAAAAACCGTCATTCCTGCATTGAATTATTTTGATATTTAATAACTGTCAAAATAAGAACAGGAATCTCTTGTTTTTATAATATACTCAACTGACAGAAATGTACCTTATCCTCATTCCCGCGCGGAATCACCCACGAAAAACAGTCGTTTGTCGTCATTCTCGCGAAGGTATGTTATACCCCAGAATTCTCCCTAGCGTCATTCCCGCGAAGGCGGGAATCTCTTGTATAACCAAATTTGACTTGTCTTCTGGCAGGGGATTCCTGCCTTCGCAGGAATGACGGTGAAGTTTTATCTCAAGTATGTGACGTTGAAGTGTTATTACAGGGATGACGGGGCTTTATGTTTTTAAAAGTTGATGCAGTGGTTCATATGTCTAAAAGTTACATTCTTGTCTGTTGTGCATAAATAAAAAACGCGACATTTCGTCGCGTTTTTTATTAAATCACGGTGTAGCAATACATGCATTCGCCGATGTCGACCCAGCAGGTGAAGTTTTTCCGCTTTCGCATGCAGTGCAAGATGTTGCACCAGTATTGTCAGAATAGGTACCAACAGGACATGTGTCACATGTCGCATCAGTTCCTGCACTACCTGCAACACCATACTGACCTGCCTTGCAACTGGTACACACACCCGTTAATGTTTCACGATAAGTTCCAACAGAACAAGCACGTGTACATGTCTTACCAAAAACAGCATAACCTGTATCACATTTGCACAATTCATTAACATATCCATTTGTACCTGCTGTTCCCGGCGTATCAGCATAAGAAGAATTTTCCGTACACAACAATGACTGATAGAACATGATAGATGCACTATTGATACACACATCCTGTCGGCAAGCTTCGGTATCACCACAATCGGTCACGTTGCCAGTTGTTGGGCACGCGGCTGTATCATAGGTAAATACCGCATAAGCACATGTCAAAGACACATTACGGCAGGCGCCACGCATAACGTTATAAACACTGCTGACACTGGCCGTAGATGACCACGCATTCACCTGGCTGACCTGTTGATTATAACAATTTGCGATATCAACCATACAGCTTGACGCGTAATCAGAAATAATCTGTTTCTGTGCGGAATGGATATTTACCATCGCGCGTTGGATATAATTTACGACTACATCATTGTACGGTATATACTTTGAATTTGTATCATACGAAACACGCTGACATTTATCCAGAACCGCGCGGCACAAACCGCCATCGCTGACGGTGTCACCTGTTCCGATTTTTTCCAACAGATATCTGACAATACATTGACCACCATTTGTTCCATCAGTCGCACATTCGGACAGGTTTGCAGCCTTGGCCGATGCCAAGAATGCCTTGTCGATTTTAGAGTTGTCGTATGCCGTCATAAAGGCCGTAATATCGGAAATTCTTTGTCCCAGAACAACATTGCCATTTTCGTCGATATAGTTTTTGGTAGGATCCAGACATTTTGTATAATCCGCACCACACACCATTTCGTCCATCATACAAGTATTCAACGCTGCTATGCATCCCTTGGCATCGTATTGGTTTTTGTTCTGCAAGACGGCCAACCTGGCTTTTTGCAGCATATTGTTGGCACTGCGAACATTGTTCTTTAATGAATCATTCATCTTGGTCAGGCCTTGTTCATAAGCGATACAATCCTTGTCAATCGCCAAGTCATAATTTCCTGTGATTTGTTGAGCTGTTGCGCCCGCACTTTTACATTGTGTTAAAATACTGTTACAACGTTTGGTTGCTGCATTGTACAAGTCACGTCCGCGCAAATTAGAAAAACTGCTGGTATTCGTTCCCAAGAAATCCAAAGTAAACAGATTATCGGCATCAGCCGTAAAATCCATATCCATATCCAGACCACTGTAAGTATCGGCAGAATAAGTTGTTGCGCTGGTTGGATTTTTAATCAGCTTTTCAATTTCTTCCAGCATATTTCTGGATTCGGTATTATCACGTGTTCCGCTTAGTTCCAGTTCTGCTTCTGTGGCAGACATAATCGCACGAATTTCATCCGCAGATAATCCAACATAGCGGATACGCTGGGCCACTTCATTTAGTTGCGTATTTGCTTCTTTCACAGCCGCTTCAACCTTGGTATATTTGGACAAGTTTGCAGAACAAGTACAACGCTTTTGATTGGCATCAATAACGGCACAGAATTGATCCATACAATCGTTGTATTGTTGCTGACAAGATTTGTTCAAATCAGAAGTTTGCTGTAAGCGTTCTGTTGCCTCTGTAATAGTTTCTTTGGTTGTCGCAGCAGTTTTAATAGAAGCCACAGCTGCACGAGATTGAACAGCACGACCTTCGTTATAATCTATGTTTGATCCTGTTTGAACATCGGTGCCTGCGATTGTTGCACGACCACCCACTTCTGCGGTGGACGGACGCAAAGTTATCCCCGCGCGACGAACAGCGGCACTGTTGTTAATACTTGCAGCCTCGGTACGCGCATTACGACCAACGGTGCGAACCGTGTTTTCCAAAGTAGAACGCCCAGATGCCGTGACATCACCCGCAACTGTGGCCCGAGAAATACCAGATCGAACAGGTGTACCAGAATTACGTCCACTGCCACCTGTCTGATTTTGATTCAAGTTAACAGTACGTGATGCGGCGGCTGTGCGCGCTGGCGCTGCGGTTGTATTTGCTGGAACGTTCAAGGGATGTGTTTCTTCAAGAATTTCTTTGGTTGTGACATCAACAAGCGGCACCCTGGCAACGGCTGTACGTGTCACCGCTGTACGGGACGCGGTGGCTGATGGACCGGACGCTTCAACTGTCTGGGCAATTGTCTTAGATGATGGAATAACACGAGAAATCGTGGCAGCTTCGTCAGCTGCGCCAACAGATGCGTAAATCGCAACCAGGAAAAAACATGTAAAAAGCTTCTTCATACTGTATAAATTATATCATAATTCCAGGTCAAAGATAAGAAGAAACTTGAAACACATACACATCAGGTTTATAATTTCCCATATTAAAACAATACTCAATTGTCAGGAATGTATCTTTCTCGTCACACCGGCATTGAATTGTTTTGACATTTTATTTTAATAAGTGTCAAAACAAGAACCGGTGCCCAGTACTATTAAATTGACAAGAACCTGGTTCCGGACCCCGGCCTATGCCGGGGTGACGGTCTAAATAAGGTACATTCCTGGCACTTGAGCGTAAAACAAAGAAGTATTTTATGGCTAATCCAAAGACCTATAAAGTCGCATTTTCTCTTGCAAACTTTATAAAACCCGATTATTTTCACAGAATTCTAAAAGACCGCGCCGTCTTGGAAATCAGCGACAAGCCTGATTTTGTATTTTGTGGTATTTTTGACCAGAATAAATTCTTGGATTATGGGGATAAACCCGTCCGCATTTATTTTTATGACGAAAATGTGTTTCCAGATATGAATTTATTCGATTATGCCATCGGGTTCCAAGACATGTCGCTGTCGGGTCGCCATTTACACGTTCCGTATTACTATTTTGATTTCGAAAATTATAAAAAGCTGTTAGACAAAACTAATAAAAACCACCGGTTTTCTGGCACTTTTTCAGAATCTTGCGAACCCACAGAACCTGCAATTTTCCCCAAGGAAAATCTGCCTAATTTAACCGGTCCTTTGTCCTGCGACCCTTTAAACCGAAAATTCTGTAATTTCATCTATTCAAACCCAGGAAACGGCAAGCTATCTATCACCCGTCAAGAATTCTGCAGAGACCTGATGACATACAAGCATGTTGATTGCCCGGGACGCGTTTTAAATAATATGCAAAATGCAATCGAACCACGCAAAGAAAATTGGACTGAAGGTAAATTGGACTTTATCAAAAATTACAAATTTACAATTGCTTTTGAAAATTCAGATTCCATTGGGTATACGACTGAAAAATTGATCCATCCATTACTGGCGAATTCAATTCCAATTTATTATGGAAACCGTAATGCCGCCGCTGATGGATTTAACCCACGCGCATTTATTAACGGCAATGATTTTGACAGTCTGGAAGATCTGAAAAAATTTATAATCGAATTGGATAATGATAATCAAAAATATCTAGAAATGTTACGCGAACCGCCTTTGCTGGTGGACGGTATTCCCGATTGGGATAAAATCATCGCGGATTACATTATGAACATTTTGGAAAATGGCGAAAAGTTCACAATCCATGGCCAGCGCCTGTCACCGTTCTATGTGCTACAGCGTAATTCCAGAAAGATGCGTAAATTCTTGGTCAAGATAATGACATTGTTTGTGCCTAATAAATCCAAGCGCATGCAACTGCGTCAACGTTTTGGTGTATAACATTTAAAACCCCTGGGAAACCGGGGTTTATTTTTTATTTCACATACCATATCTAACAGCATTTATCGATTATATCATCCCGTGACTGCACACACACTTGTCACCCCGTTGCATTGTCCAAACTTTCTGCGCTTGTCATCCCGTGGCTTGACCACGGGACCCAGGTAAGATATAATACGTCCAAGTCGATTGATTACCGACCCGAGGTTTCGAAACCTTTTACTGGCGTCTGGTCCATAGACGAAAAACCCAACTTATGGTTGGGATGGCTGGGGAATAAGGGCTTGCCTGAATACCCGCACTATTCTAGTAGTAGTTTCGAACTCCCAACCGCCCTTCATCAAGGCGGTATTTTATTGACCTGGGTCCCGACGCTCAAAGGGATGACAGTATGTTTATTGCAAAATAAAAAGGAGAGTTTACATGCAAATAAAAACCGAAAACACCGCCATAAAATTATTAATATACGCAAAACACGTCGGCGACTGTCTGCGATACTCGCGCGAACAATGTAACATCGGCCAAAGGGATTTGGCACGCAAACTGAACATTCCGCGAAAATTCTTGGCTCATATTGAAAATGGAAAAGAAGTTATTTCAAAATATATATTATCCAGGCTTTTTTGTAATGGAATTAAATCATACTTTGATTTGCATCCGACCATATAAAAACAGAATTATTGATTACGCGCCCCACCCCGGCAAAGGCCAGGATTATATAGAACAAAACAGGTTCTAGCCCAGTTTACTGCTGGGATTCTGGATGTGTTGACCCATAGATTCAAAACAGTCATATCAATAATAAAAAACACACCGGATCAAAATCCGGGAATTTTCCCGTATATGCGTTTTTTATTGTTTTAACATTTCTCAATTATTAAGATATAAAAAAAGGAAAAAATACATGAAAATTAAAATCAAATTTGAATCTGACCAGGCGCGTGACATTTATCAAAATGCTGATACACGTGGTATTGAATGGAACGCTGGGGATTCCGGGATTGATTTACGTTCTGTGGAAGATGATTTTGAATTACAACCGTTTGAAACCCGGATTATTAAATCAGGAATCGCATTGGAAATTACTGATTGCGACACTGATTTATTCGAAGTACAACTGCGGCCGCGTTCCAGCTTGACCAAGCGCGGTATCGTTGGGCACTTTGGTACAATTGATTTTACTTTTCGTGGCTTTATGGGGATGAGTGTTACAAACATTACCAACCAACCAATTGAAATCAAACGTGGTGAACGTATTAAACAAATGATTGTGGCACCCATATTAAAACCAAAAATTGAATTTGCGGATGAACTGGGCCAAACCGTTCGGTCTGATGGGGGTTTTGGTTCCACGGGAAAAATGTAATAAAAAAACCACCCAATTGGGTGGTTTTTATAATAAATGGTTTTATTATTTTGCTTCGGCTGCAGGAACAACAGAAACAGTTCTTCTGTTACCCAAACCTTTCTTGAATTGCACAGTGCCTTCGACTTTTGAAAACAATGTGTGGTCTTTACCCATACCAACGTTCAAGCCAGCGTGTACGGCTGTACCACGCTGACGAATAATGATGTTGCCCGGGATGACGCGGCTGCCCCCGCTTTTCTTAACCCCCAGCCTGCGGCCCGCGCTGTCGCGTCCGTTGGTTGATGCCGAACCTGCTTTTTTATGTGCCATGAC
>JAIRLP010000074.1 GCA_031259365.1 Rickettsiales bacterium | reverse complement strand
CCTGCGATAATCTTCACTTGATTTCTCCTTATTAGCTTTGCTATATTAAACCAAAAGGAAAAAAAATGCTAGAATATTTACGTGATATGTCTGGGAAACCAGTCGCAAAAGTTTTAATTGCTGTTTTAACATTCTCGTTCGTGGGGTGGGGTGTTGCTGAATGGATTTTCAGTGGCAATATGAGAGAACCTGTCTTAATCCAGGTCGGCAGCGAAAAAATAACAGTTAACCAATTTAATGTGGAACGTTCTCGCGAAATGGCAAAGCTGTCACGTGAACGGCAGAAACTGGTTTATACCGATCCAGAATATGCAAATGCATTCTACAGCAAGGTTTTGACAGAAATGACAAACAACTTGATGGTTGAAAGTCGTGCCCGTGATTTGGGATTCTATGTCACAGAAAAACGTGTTGCCAGTGAAATCAGCACTTTCCCTGAATTCCGGGAAAATGGTCGTTTCTCGGCTGCAAAATTTGATGCCACATTATCTAATTCTGGTTGGAACGAAGCCGATTTTGCAGAATACTTGCGCGGACAGATTATGCGTTCTTATGTTTTGGGCGCGATGTCTGTGCCAATGCATGTTCCTGATTTTGCTGTCGCAGCAGCTTTTAATTCCAGATATGCAACCAGACAGATTGATTATAAAGAAATCAAATTCAGTCAATTCAACGCAGGTAATCCAACTGATGATCAGTTGCGCGAATTCTATGCCAAGAATCCAAAGACAAATCCAGAAACCCGCAGTGTTTCATATGTGTTGGTTACAGCATCTATGGATAAACCGGACAGCTATGACGCAGGTTTTGACAAAGCACAGAAATTAGAAGATGCAATTATTTCTGGTGAATCTATGTCCGCTGCCGCATCTAAAAACAAGGCCAAGTTTGTATCTTTGGCAGCTTTTTCCAAGGATAAACGTCCAACAGATCCCTTGTTAACTGACGTCATGGTCAATAAAATCTTTTCTATGGAACAGGGCATGGAATCCGAAGTAATCGAAACCAAACAGGGTTTTGTCATTATTCGCGTTGAAAAAATTAATCCGATGCACACAGCTGAATTTGCAACTGTTAAAGATTCTTATGTAAAGGGATGGAAAACAGAAGAAATGAAAAAGCAAGCGTATCTGGCTGCAAATGAATCTTTGATTGCATTGAATAAAAATGGCGATTTCAAAGACGCAAAACGTGATGTGAATGTAACCCGTGCCAGTGGTGCGCCAACAGATGTTTTGGTGGCCGCATTCAGACAAGAAATCGGCAGCAATGCAATTGTTCCAGGATTAGATGCATTCTATGTTGTAAGTGTGAAAAAGGAAATTGCGCCAAAAGCAGATGCAGCCAAAATGGCCGCATTACGCAAAGAATTGCAAAATCTGACAACACGCGCAATTATGGAAGATTATAATTCGTTCCTGATCCGTGAATATCCAGTCAAGATTAACACAAAGAATTTTGAAAAATTCTTCCAGGTTAAATAAGAAATAAAAAAATGCGGTCAAATGACCGCGTTTTTTAATACCAATTTACATTTGTTAACCTGTCTTCTTCAAAAAATTTATCTTGGGCGCGTTCGTGACATTCCAATGCTGTTAAAGGTTCTTTGGTTTCATCAGAACTTTGACAAGATATCACAATAAGACATATTAAAATTGCAAAACATGCCAATAAAAAGATTGTGTCTTTGCTTTTTGTTTTCCATGTGTGGCGCCCCCTGATTTTTATAAAAAAATACCGCCGTGACGAAGGGCGGGTTGGGGCTCAAAACTACTCATACGAAATAGCGTGCATATTCGGGGCACAAAGGCCGCCTTATTTTGCAACCACCTAACCCATAAGAGTATCAGGTGTGCTTGATAATGCGGCACTGTTTTATGGCTAGTGACTAATTGGCCAACCTTGATACGAAGTTTTGAGTCCCCACAGCAGGTGTCACCCGCTGCGATGTGCATTATATATTATATGTTTTACAATTTCTAGAAAATAAAAAATGCGAACAAATGTCCGCATTTTTAACCTACACTCACACTGAAACTTTTTCTACGCTGCCTTTTTCATATCTTTCTTGACACCACGCAAATATTTGCGCAATTCATCAATTGCAATCAAAGAACCATCGCGCTTTTCGGCCGACCAGTAATCCCAGCCATTAAAGCTGACACTGCGTTGCATTTTTGCAGCCATGACATGAATTGATGCCTTGCCATATAAACTGTGTGTTAATTGGGCGTCGCGCGTGATCATCACGCGTTCGCCCCTGGGGCTGACCAAGGTCTGACCAACATATAACAAACCGCCTTCGATCAATTCGCCAAAGGCAACCTTGACCTCAGAGCGTTTTGGTGCGCTGACTTCTATTTTTGATAAATCAATTGGTGTAGCGGAATCTACACGGTCACGCGCCGCTGTTACATAAGATTCATCCTTTTCAAATCCGATAAAATGACGCCCCAATTCTTTGGCCGCTGCAGCCGTTGTACCACTGCCCATAAATGGATCCAAAATAATATCACCTGGTTTTGTCGAAGATAAAATCACACGGCGCAATAAATCCATCGGTTTCTGGGTATTATGCAGACTTTTGCCATCTTCGCCTTTGATACGTTCGTCACCCAGGCAAATGTTGATGTCCCAGTCGCTGCGCATTTGCTTGCCACCATTCAGCTTCTTCATGGTTTCGTAATTAAAGGTGTATTTGCCGGTCTTCGTCGGCGTTGCCCAAATTAATGTTTCGTGGGCATTTGTAAAGCGTGTGCCACGAAAATTCGGCATAGGATTTGTTTTTACCCAAACAATATCATTTAATATCCAAAAGCCCAGATCTTGTAAAATACTGCCCAGTTTAAAAATATTGTGATAGCTGCCGATAATCCACATAGCGCCGTCTGGTTTCAGAACGCGTTTACATTCAACCATCCATTGGCGTGAAAATTCTTCATATTCGTTTGTGGATTCAAAACTGTCCCATGAATCACGCACAGCGCGGGCCGCGGTTTGATCTTCGGGGCGATACAAAGTCTTGCTGCCCAGCTGCAAATTATAAGGGGAATCCGCAAAAACAGCGTCGACTGACGCGTCAGGTAATGCACGCATTCTTTCGATACAATCTCCGACCAAGATTTTATTCAGGTATTTTTCCACCCCGTTCCCACTTTCTCTACAGACACTGAAAAACTTGCTTTTCAGTGTCTATTTTATCATAAAAAGGGCCTTAAAAAAAGCATGCGTGCATAAAACAGCACTAAATAAAAGCCTTGCTTTTTATAAAAACATGCATTTTTCTGTCATTTTAAGACGTGGCCAAGATTTTAACTTTCCTCTTTACAGTTTGACCCAGGATTGCTACATTTAGGAATACTATGAGATGTCCATATTGTAATTCTACAGACAGCAACGTGAAAGACAGCCGTCCTGATACCGAAGATGCGATCATTCGCCGTCGTCGCGTGTGCAGTCAGTGTGGCGCCAAATTCACAACTGTTGAACGCATTCAAATGCGTGACTTGTCCGTTCGCAAAAGCAACGGCAAGGTGGAACCTTTTGATCGGGAAAAGCTGAAACGCAGTATCAAGATTGCGTGCCGTTATCGCGAAGTCAGTGACGAACAAATTGAAAAGTTGGTGACGTCAATTCACCGCAGATTAGAAACAGAAACATCAGACGATCTAGTGAACAGCGAAGCTGTGGGGCAAATGGTGTCGGATTCTTTGTTGAATTTGGATCCGATCGCATTTATTCGTTTTGTATCCGTTTACCGTAAATTTTCCAAAGTGGCGGATTTTAAAAAAATTATTAATCAAATACCAGAAGCGGATGAAGGCGCCGCTGTATGCAAATTGCCTAAAACATCACTTTTTTAAGAATATAATATGAAAAAATTATTAACATTATTAGTATTGTGTCTATTACCAGTTGCACTGAGCGCCAATGAGCTGCCAAGTATTTTGTCAGACGAAGATGCAGAAATTTACGCGCAGATATTTTCCCTGCAGTCAAAAGAAAAAATCGATGCCGCGATAAAGTTGGATAAGAAATTAACTGATGATCTGTTGATGAACGAAGTCTTGTATCAAA
>JAIRLP010000025.1 GCA_031259365.1 Rickettsiales bacterium | reverse complement strand
GTGGTCAACGTGAGCAATAATAGCAATATTGCGAATCTTCATAAATTTACCTTTAAGTTACCTGACATGTGTCCTATTATTTTGTCGTAATCCCTAGATTATACTATAAAAGTCAATTTTCAACAAATAATGTCAAAAAAAGGATATTGGGAATGAATTCGTTGATCACAGCGGCGCTGGCATTTTTATTACCATACGCATCATATGCCGAAAATGATGCGCTGGTGGAAACTTTGTTTGCTGGGCCGTATAGCAATTCTGTTTATGGCGATTACATGACTATGGCAGATCGAATTCGAATCTGTCAGCCTGTTCCCGGCGTTGGTACAAATGCAAATTATATTCTGCAATGTTTAAAAAGAACAGAATTAACCAGCATTCAAGAAACGCCAAATGTCCAGCGTTTATTCTTTGCAGACAATGATATTATAAATGCTATTTCAACTGATGACAGATATTTGTATATCAATGTTTTAACAGATGTGCAGAATCCAGGCCAAATGGCCCAGACATGCTATCGCGTTATTCGGGAATTAGACGAAGCACGTGATGGATATTATGCCGTCGAAGTCTGCGATTATAATTAAAATTAATTTATAATGGGTGTCTGCTTGATAAAAATTCCGGTCATGTACGTCTTGTACACTCCCTTCATTTTTATCTGCGCATCTATCCCATTATAAATTAATTATTATTAAAAACCGGCTATATGCCGATTTTATAATGTTTAATGCTTGCCGCCGATTTTGGTGCGGCCACCCATCAGGGCTTGTAATTTTTTCGGAATGTTAACACTGCCATCTACATTTTGATGGTTTTCAATTACGGGTACGATTGCACGTGGCAATGCAATACCTGTGTTGTTTAATGTTGCAACAAACTTGACTTCGTTTGTTCCATTTTCACGATAGCGGGTATTTGTTCTGCGCGCTTGGAATTGACCAATAGAAGAACAGCTGCCCAGTTCACGATATCCGTTTTCGCTGACGAACCAAGCTTCGACATCGTGCATTTTTATTTTGTTAAATCCCATGTCGCCTGTGGAAGTTGCAATCACACGATACGGCAATTCCAAATCTTCCATGATTTCATACAGGTTGTTTAACAAGTGTTCAAACATTTCGTCACTTTGTTCTGGTTTGCAATAGATGTATTGTTCAACCTTGTTGAATTGATGAAAACGAACCAGTCCACGCGTGTCACGACCAGCCGCGCCGGCTTCTTTGCGGAAACATGGTGAAAAACCTGCATACTTGACGGGCAATGCATTTTCTGGCAAAACTTCATCTGCATGCAGGGAATTCAAAACAATTTCAGCGGTGCCGGCCAAACAGCGATCTGTGTTGACTAACATAAACACATCGTTGTTCATTACGGACAAATCAGATCCCATAAAGTGGCCGGCATCAAAAATCGTTTGTGGTTTTGTAATCGCAGGGCATTGTATGAATGTAAATCCTTTGCCAATCAATTTCTGAATAACGTATGTTTGTATGGCCAGATCAAGTTCGGCCGCTTCGCCCATTAAACAATACGTGCGCGTTCCGCAAATCTGTGCGATCTTTTCAGGCATCCACCAGTTATTCATATCCAGCAAGTCCCATTGCGGCAATGGTGCGAAATCAAAATCGCGCGGGTTGCCAACACGACGGATTTCAACATTTGATTTTTCGTCTTCGCCAATCGGTTCGGACGCCGCCGGAATCTGCGGAACGCGGTGCAGCAAATCATTCAGCTGCGCCTCTTTACCCTCCAGCTCCGCCATGTCGTTGGCGATTTCATCACCGATTGCTTTGCTTTGTGCAATTAGCGCGGCTTTATCGTCGGCCGTTGGAATGTCGCGGGAAATCTTGTTCTTTTCAGCCGTTTTGGTTTGCGTAATTGTCTTTAATTCACGGATACGGATATCCAATGCAATAATGGCATCTGTATGATCTTTGAATCCTTTGACCTTGCAAGCGTTTTTCACGACATCAGCGTTTTCGCGAATAAATTTAATATCTAACATAATTATACCTTTTGGTATGTTCTAATGATTAATTGAATTGATTATAGATTTGCGCGAGATAAATCGCAATTGAAAATTAGTCCCCCAGCGGGGATGATGAAAAAGATGAACTGAAAATAAATGTATAATTTTTCATAACGGAGACATTATATTCCGCACAAAGTCAAAAATCAATAAAAATCCATTAACCGGCGGTTCGGTTTCTTACTTTGCGTGTATGCAACATTACCTTGATCTTGCGATACAAGCCTTCTCGTGGCAAAGGAATATACCCACGGGCATTACAAAACTGTTTTGCTTTGTTCATCATTTCACCTCTTTTATCTTTAAGTATAAAAAAGACCACCCCATGGGTGGTCGCAACTACGCTGCCGCGACTTTCTTTTCTTCCACTGTCGCCATTTCGTCTTGGAACAAAGTTGGCTGCGCGGCAACACGTTCAAAACCTTTGACAAATAGAAAATCGCTTAGTCTATTCAAATATTGAATCACTGGTGACAGATTCATGCCATATCTTTCGATTTCGGGCAAGGTGCGTTCTGATTCCATTAATTCAACCACACGTCTTTCTGCGCGACGGCAAATTGCACGTGCCAGTGACACATATCCCCTTGGGTTCACAAAGAACGGTGGAATAGAATTATTGTGGGTTGTTATGTAATCTTCCAATTGCCAAATCTGCTGAGACACACGACGTTCATTGACGTTTTTATAATAGAAATAGCCCATCAATTCAGACAAGAAAGTTTGAATGTTATCAAACTTGTCACCGGCCAAACCCAACGCACAGGACAATTCGTCCAGTTCGCCCTGGATGACGATCACAGGATGAGTTTTACTGGCAATCCGATTTGGATTCAGCTGTGTCATTCCTGTGTCGCCACCTTTTGTTGTTATTAAAGCCATATTTCTCACCTTATAGATTTGGGTTAGACCAATTCACATCCGCCAGCGCCGCAGGCAGTCTCGGCACCAAAGTTAACAAAGTTCTTTTCTTCCTGAATTCTTTCCAAATGCAGGTCGCGAACGCTCTTTATAAATTCTTTGTATACATCTTCGTTTGTATCTTCAAACGGTGCCTGGATATAAGAAGAATCAGAATAAGGCAATAATGAAATACCTGTGTAATTGTTACGGTTATTCCACATCCATTCGCGAACTTCGTCCCATTCATGATTCTTCACATTGCATGTGCAAGACACGTTGTTGTAATTTTCGCCTTTGATATGACCCGGCACAACCCAGTTTTCAAAGATATATTTTACACGATCCAAGAATTGAACGGCTGTTTCATTACGACGAGTCACCGCGCCTTCTGGGGCACGAATAACCAAAGATATCACTGCATTCTTGCTTGGATTCATTTCTTCGTCTTCAACCAATTCTGGGAAGTTTTCTGCCATATATGCATACAATGGTTCCATTTTGTTTACACGCAGACGACGGATATAATGTTTTGCATGCCAAGGGTGAATGCCGCTGGATGTTCCCAATACCAATGAACCTGTACCGTCTGGTTTAACTGTTGTTAAACGATCAGCTGTTTTGATGCCGATTTTATCAGCAATGTATTTGTTTGCGTCGCGTACAGAACCAGCAGCTTCGACAAAGTTCAATTCGGACAGATCTGGATGAGATGCAATACCTGTCAAAGACACACCAATCAATGCCATGTCTTCGGCTGTCTTTTTCCAATTAGGATCAATATATTTAAAGTCTGTATAAGCTGCCTGTAATGTTCCCAATACAGATGCATAGTATGCGCGTTCGTTAAAGTCTTCCTGGGATTCAACGCTGCCCAAGTTTACTGATGTCAAATTACAGAAACCGTTTGATGGCATAGAAATTTCACAGCAAGGGTTTACCAACCAGTCATTTACATTAGACCATACCACGCCTGGTTCACCACAACCGGATGCCTGACATTGTGCAAATATGCGATCAAAGTCTTCGCGGGTTGTGTTTTCGCGATCAAACTGAACGGAATTATTAGACAGGCCACGCTGTGGATTAGTTTCCCACCAGTTGCCTTCTTTTGCATGCAGCATCAATTCATCGTTTTTGTCAAACAAGCAGATCATCGCACTGCGGCGCACGCCACCAGCCAACACAGCTTCGGAAATAAAGCAGCAAATATCATAGCAATCCAAAGATGTCAGTCTTTTTTCACCATTGGCAATTTTTCTGTCCAACAATTTTTTCAAATTGTCCAAGCTTCGGCGTAATGGTTCTGGACCAGGCGCTGCACACATAGATGATTTGATCAGTGCACCTTTTGGACGGATTTCTGACAAATCGAACTCGATATCATCACCTGTTTCAAAATAAGCCTTGAACAATGCACGTGTGCAATCTGCCCAACCTTCAATAGAATCTTCTGGTTTAAATGTGATTGTTTTACCAGTGCGTGCAACCAGATCTGGCAATTTATCCACAAAGTTACGGCGCACAGAAAAACCAACGCCCGTACCGCATAATAATAAATAAAACAGATCAGAAAAAGCTTCTACTTTATCAATACCAATAGCAGAACAGTTATACATACGGGCATTATTACGGAAAATACCATCACCACCAAACTGCATAGAGCGCATGGATGGCAAAATCTTTTTTTCTAACACTAATTCATAGGCACGTTCAATCTTATCCGCTACTTGTGGGAACTTTGTTAAATGCATATCCTTGTTACGCTGGATAGTCTCGAACCATGTTTCACGACGCTTTTTTTCCGGCATGTATTTAGAATACTTCATATAGTAAGTCAAATCGGATAAAAGCTTTAAAGATTCATTCATAATAATATACCTATCTAATTGTTTTTCCTGTGTTTTTATAAGTCCTCCCCAAAACTCTAAAAATCAACAGGTAGTGTTAGTTTTATTGTTTCTAACACAATATATAGTATTTTATATCTTAAGAGGTAAAAAAATTTTAATAAAAATGATTATTTATGCTTGACTTAAAAATGTGCCCGTTTTCTGTATGTTTGAGGCTGTCACGAATCAGGCAAGTTTTGCACAAAAAACAAGTTTGTATCAATAAACTTAGAAATTGAATAATATTCAGAATGCTTTTCAGGTGATAAATTCTAGATACGGTTCCAAAGAATCGATTCTTATATTTGCATTTCTCGCGAATCTGACTATATCCAGAGATGTTCAAAAATAACTTTTATCAAGGGATTTTATATGTTATGCTGCCCCCCAGAGATTCAAAAATGGAGAATATTATGTTTGATGTTATAATTTTGGGTTCAGGTCCTGCCGGGCTGACCGCGGCGTTGTATTGTGCCCGCGCTGGTAAAAAGACATTGGTCCTGGGTGGCGATAAGCTGGGCGGTCAAACTGCAGGTATCGCTGTGTTGGAAAATTATCCAGGTTGGGCTGGTTCTGGCCAAGAATTATCTGAATTCATGAAAAAGCAAGCTGAAACATTTGGGGCAGACGTGATCTTTACATCTGCAAAATCTGTCGTCGGTGATGCTGATAAAGGTTTCACAGTCAAATGTAACGATGGTAAAGAATATCAGGGCAAGGCAGTTATTATTTCAACAGGCGCATCCCCACGTAAATTAGAAATCGCGGGTAGCCGTGAATTATTTGGCAAAGGTGTTTCTTATTGTGCAACTTGTGATGGATTTTTCTATAATGACAAAACAGTGTTGGTGATTGGTGGTGGAAATTCTGCATTGAACGATGCCTTGTATTTATCTGATTTGGCTGAGACAGTCAAGATTGTTTATCGCAAAGGATCATTTGCCCGTGCAGAACAGGTTATGATCGATCGCGTTGATGAAAAATGTAATATCGAATGCTTGTTCAACACAGAATTGAAAAGCATTGAAGTAAAAGCAGACAGCACTGATAATGAATTGATAGCAACCACAACAACGGGTGAACAGATCATTTGTCATGGTGTGTTTGTTGCCATTGGTCACGAAGCAAATACAGATTATTTGTCCGAGGATATCAAACGTGACAATATGGGTCGCTTGATCCCAAGCGAATTGCCTTTGGGAATGTTCGTTGCAGGTGACGTACAATCTGAATTAAAAATGCAAATCGCCACAGCTGTTGGCACAGGTTGCGAAGCTGCTATGGATGCTATTGGATTTATCAATACCCATCACGCTCAATAAATTAATTTATACATAGTTAAGAAAAGAATCCAGGGCAGCCTGGATTTTTTTGTAGTTTTATTTTCCTAAGAATGATATAATGTGAATATTCCTAAACCTAATGTAACCCACCGATTTTAGTGGCTTTTTTTATATTTTTTAATTTCTAGTCTTTTCAATCCTTTCCTAAATTTTTCACTGCCGAAATTAATCGGTGGTTTAAAAAAAGGGGACTGTTTTGAGAAAAATATACAGCATTTGTGCGGCTGTCACAATGATTGCGAACCCAGCATATTCGGACACAGATAAAACGTTTATCACCCAAGGTGATATGACAAATGAAGAAGT
>JAIRLP010000118.1 GCA_031259365.1 Rickettsiales bacterium | reverse complement strand
CACAATTCATCCGCCGTAAAGCTGGTGAACTTGCCAACATCAGCCAAAGTTAATGTGCCGGTGATTTCCATGTTTCTGGAATCTGCAGACAGGGTACCGGCCACTGTTGCATCTGACGTTTGAAAGCTTTTATCCAATGTTGTTCTGGTTTGAAAAATAGTTTTGTCGGTGACGATTTCGCCAGCAGTTAATATTTCTTCAAACTGAAGAGAATTTGCATCCAGAAAGTTTGCATTTATAATATCATGACCACCCAAATTCAATGGGGACAACATTGTGGCGTCTGATGAATTTTCAGAAGGGATACGCCACAGATATTCATCTTGATCCAGTGTTGGTTTGGTTGTTTCAATAATCCCCCCCGACGATGCAATTCCAAGATCAGACGTATTTGCATGCCAAGTTCCAAAAGCGCCAAATGCTTGGCCTTGTTCAACAAATCCCATTTGACCATTGCCCAGATTTATAATTTCGCGGGTTCGTAATGGTGTGATGTCTTGATCATTTAAAACGACTATTCCTTGCAAGGTTGAATGACCTTCGCGGTTTTGTGACTTTAAAATTCTGACCTGAAAATTTTCACCATGTTTTTCAATAGAATCACTTGGGGCGCCATATTCTTCCAAATCAGAAATTCTGACGCGGGTAATATTTTTACCAACCGGGGATAATAATTCTTTTTTATGAAAATCAATATATCTTTCCAGTGCAACTTGGATAGCCTCCATTTCCTTGGCAGCGGCCAAATTTTTCGCGCGGTCTATTCGCGTTTTTTGGAAATCAAAGATAAATGGCAAAACAATCGCAACCAATCCCAACATCAGCAACAGATCAACCATTGTTGCGCCGCGTTGTTCTTTTAGATAGGATCTGCAAAAGCTTGGTTGATTTGCGTCAGTGGATTTGGAACAAGAAAAAGGATTCTTGCGCAGTCCGTGTGTGCACACGGGCAAGCGGGAATTCGAAGTTATTGATTCAAATACGCGCCGCCGCGAAGCGGTGCTGGTTAAATCACTCAAATCTGCGTCAACCCTCCGTGCCGTATAATATACGGCTTTGTCGGGGTTACTGGATTTGCGCGATTTTCCCTTGCGCAAATCAATCAATCTTTTGTAGATCTTATCTAAGATATGTTTTTGTGTATTCATTCGTTATTGCTTTGCAGGGATTGTCTTCCAACCGCTTTTAATTAGTTTGTTGAATTCAGAATTGTCTGGCGTGGCAGGTAATGTCCCACGAGATAATTCCAATGTTTTAAATCTTGGCGGTGTACTGGATGGGAACGTCCAACTGCCAATTCGCAACGGTGATGTTGTTGACATTAACAATTCTCCGGATACGGTCAATCCAAAATTATTGCCAAAATATATTTCGTCTGCGTATACATAAGGTGTTGCCAAAGAATGAGCGACTATACCAGCAAAGCCACTGATGGTTCTGGTTGTATCAGATTTGATATTCAGGTTTCGTCCCACTGTTATAGAATTATTGATCTTGGCACGATCGGCAATAATAGAACCTGTGGTTGAAAATCCTTCTTTGTTTAATTTTTTTGAATTGATTGTTCTAAAACCCGTGATGTCACCAACGACTCGCATGGCGCCGACAGATACCGCGCTGCCATCAATGTTTGCGCCGCTGGTGAAATATGCCGAAGCAGTGGCCAGATCTTTTGCCTCGGTAAATGCGGCAGAAGATTCTGTTGCCTTTCCAGATTTTGCAACCGTGCGACCAATTCTATAAATATTAAAGTTCCCCATGTTTAAATTGCGCTGCATAACATTTAAATCATCTTCGCTGGATGTTCCACGGTGAAGGTATTTTGAATTGTCGCCCCCACTGAAGTCATAATTAATACGATATACTAAATCACCTGATTTAAAATCAGGGGCCGAAACCGCCCAAGACGCGCCGTACGCAATTCCGTCTGGTGTGACCGTTGCGGCATCCAATCCGATGTGTTTTGCAATTTGGGCAGCATGCAAAGCATTGTTGTCAATGTTAAATGCCAAATAGATATCTGTGATGATGGATCCCTGTACATGATACTTGTCTATAAAACCAGAAATGGCTGCATCGCTGATGGCGGTCAGTTCTTCTTGGTCCAGCTTAATCTGTGCGATATCAGGCCATTTGTCTTGATTTAAACGTACAAAGTTCAAAGCTGGTTCGCGTAAAGCAATAATTCTTTTTGCGGTGCCGATGTCCCGTATTTCTTTAGATGTTTCTGAAATCCGACTGTAAACAAATGGGGACAATAATGCCACAATGGCAATAACCAGCAATATTTCCATAATGCTGGCGCCACGCTGATTATTGATATTTTCAGCGTTTAAGAAATTTGAATAAAAAGCTTGTTTATTTACAGTCACTTTTACCTTCCAGTAAACATTTCTTTAAATCAATACGTTTTTCCAGTCTTTGCCAAAACACATATTGGCAGATCAAATTTTGAGATAATGATTTAACATTAAATATTCCATTTAAACTGGTGATGATTGATTTGCAATCGACAGTTTTTCCTTCGTCATCAGATGTGGTGGCGATAATAGTCATTCTGTCATTAGCGATGGAATCCATAAGCACGTCTGGCAATATAGAAGTCCCTGCAGGTCGAATATCTATAACGATGGCGCCATTTTTGCCAGCTAGCAGGGCATCGGATGTTTGATCTCGTAATGTAATATTTGCAGCGCGCATTATTCCTGTTTCGATTCCGCTTTTGGTGCTGTATTGTAAATCTTCGGGTTGAATGAAAACATCTTGGCCGCGAGATGCGTTGATAAAGGAAGATATTTCCAAACGTTCAATTGAAAAATTGATATTGTCGGTTACCATATTTCCGCGCACTTCCCATTTTGCAGGACCGGTAAAAGATGTACGGCCAGCTGTCATAGAAAAATCGTAAACAGATGCGTTGCCAACCGTAATGTTTCCAGTGTCACCAAATTTCGAAATTGTTTTGGCTGACAAAGTGTCTGCGTTTAATGTTCCGCGGGTGACGGATAAAGCTGTTTCGCCGTTTCTTGATTGGAATACAGTTTTGACTGCAATCATATTATCAATCTTGTTGCGGATTTTTCTTCCGTCTTCGGCACCATTTAAAGATAAAGCATTTGTTTGATAAGTTTCAAATTCACCATTACGGGCAAATAAGACGCCCCCTTTTTCCAGACCGAATTCACCCATGTCCAAATCGGATAAGAATCCATTATCGTCCACGTTCTTTTCATTACGACGAACGACATCGGAAAATATTTCGTCCAATGGAATAATAACATAAACATTTCCATCACCTTCGGAGGCATAGAAACCAATTCGTTTCACCAATTCAGAACGTTGCAGATCTGTTAATTTACCGCCAGATAATTGCAGGTATGAAAAAATATCATACTCAGTTTTTTGAATAACCAATGAAATACGCTGACCAAATGTTGTCCGGGGAACAAATCCCAGCGGCAGACCATATGGTTCCAAAGTATCTGAAAATTGGTCGCCGGAAATAGTTGTTGTGTTAAAGGGAAGCTTGTTCAGATTTTCCCGCAGATAAATTCTGGCTGCTGTTTGTGCTGTTTCAACCTGCGTTGATGTGGCGTACATTTGGGAATCACGATCACGCGTTAATAGTTTCTGTGTGAAAAAAGGCATGAAAGCAACAATCAGCGCCAAGGCTAACAAGGCCTGCAATAAAAAATTCCCGCCCTGCCTGCGCACGGATTATTCCTCCATAAATCTTCCATAGGGCGTAAATATCAACTGTTTAGATTGAAACGCCCCCCTACATCAGACCTTGTAGAAGGTTGTTTTTGCATAAATGGCGACAAACAAATTAAAGAAAGAACCAGATCTTATGTGAAGAGTGTAATATTATACATTCAAGCATAAAATCGCAGTTTTTTATTTAATTTGGTGTTGTCGCTGTAATTGCCCATTGCTTTGTCAGATTTCCTTGCCGCATTTGTATACGTCTTCGTCAATCTTTCGCGCACTGCGTTATTCCATCTGGCTCCATTTATGTAAAAACACCCTCCTACAAGGTCTAGCATAGCAATTGAAAAAAAATATTGCAATTGGTTTTAAGATAATTTAATATCTACTGCGTACATGATTGATAGTAATAAATTACTATTTGAATTTACCTCCTTAATTAAAGATTAATTATGCAAAAGAAATCAAATCAAATGTCTGTTGGGCTTATGATTCAGCGATGCCATAAATGGCGCCAAAAACGCAAACAATACATGGATCAAGCTCGTCAAGTTCAAGATTCAATCGAACGCGAACGCTTGTTACAAATGGCTGAACATTACGGTCGTATTGTCAGTGGCGAACAGGGAAAAATCGATAATACCCGTGATCCCAAGGAAAAAGCCCCTGTGGTCGAAGTCGAAGCCTGTGAAAATTCTGATGAAGACGATGCCGGATTCCCAGAATTTATTCCAAATTTAAAATAAAAAACAACCGTATCTTTTGACGTTTTTACCCTTGAAATCTGGCTCAGGTTTGCTATGCTTCGTGACAAAGGAAGAAAGTTTATGGATAACAATTATACAGTTCTGGCACGTAAATACCGCAGTCAAGATTTTCAGTCTCTTATTGGTCAAGATGTTCTTGTTAAAACATTAACAACGGCGATTAATACATCACGTATTGCTCATGCTTATATTTTTACAGGTATTCGTGGTACAGGTAAAACCAGTACCGCCCGTATTTTGGCCAAGGCTTTGAACTGTTTATCTTCTGATCGCGCGACCGCAACACCTTGTGGAACATGTGAAAACTGTCGTTCCATTGCAGCTGGGCAGCATATTGATGTTCTGGAAATCGACGCTGCGTCTCATACGGGTGTTGATAATATGCGCGATATCTTGGATGCTGCACAATACCGTCCGACAAATGGCCGTTACAAGGTTTACATTATCGACGAAGTTCATATGTTATCAACATCTGCATTTAATGCATTGTTGAAGACTTTGGAAGAACCACCAGCACACGTTATCTTTATTTTGGCGACCACAGAAATCAGAAAGGTTCCTGTGACTATATTGTCCCGTTGCCAGCGTTTTGATTTGGTTCGTGTTCCAGTTGAAACTTTGAAAAAGCATTTTGCCTGGATTGCAACAGAAGAAAAGATTGAATTGTCTGATGCGGCTAATGAATTATTGGCCCGTGCTGCCGATGGTTCTGTCCGTGATGGATTGTCTTTGTTAGATCAAGCGATTGCACAAACCGGCGGCAAAGTTGATGAAAGTGCGGTTATGGATATGTTAAAACGCGCGGATCGTGGCGTTGTTGTTGATTTTATGCGCACATTATTATCAGGCAGCGTTGCAGATGCGCTGGACAAGGTAGATAGTATCTACACAAACGGTGCTGATCTATCCGTGTTGTTAAATGATATGATGGAATGGACCCATTGGGCAACACGCATGCATCCGGCGTTACGCGCAGGTGATGTAACAAATTCACCATATACCGCAGATCAGCGTGAACATATCCGCGAGATTAATTCAAATGTAACATTAAATACCTTGTCCAGAATCTGGCAGGTAATGGTTGCGTCTGTATCTGAAATGCAGGCGGCTGGAAATCAAAAGCAATGCTTTGATATGTTGGTTGTGCGATTAATGCATGTTGCAGATATGCCGCCCGTGTCTGAATTGTTAAAGGCCGAAACTGTAAAACAATCTGCGGCGCCGAACATCAAAGAAACGTTGGCCACCAGAAAGACTGCTGATGCCCCAACCCCAAAAGCAGAAGCCAAGATAAAGTCTAAACCATCTTTGCAAATATCCAGTGCGGCTGAATTGGCAACCGCATTACAGGAATCCAAAGAATTAATATTATTGTCCTATTACAGCAGCAACATAGAAGTTTCAGAATTGTCAGAAAAGCATATCAAATATTTTGATAGAAAGGGCGAAATGGATTTTGCACAAAAACTGTCTGCTTGGCTGATGGATAAAACTGGTCAACAATGGACGCTGGAACGTTGTGCGGAATCTGAAAATGTACAAACTGTCACAGAACAAAAGCGTTCAGCATTGGAATCAGATCCAATGGTCGCCAGCGCAATGTCTTTGTTCGGTGATGTGGAAATAGTGGGGGTGAAGTAATCTGCTATGCAAAAATATATGCCATTTAATGATGATATAAAGAAGAATCCAGACAGAAAATATATCGCTGGGGCATACAGCACGTGGGATATGGAACTTTCTCAATTACTAAAAGAACCAAAAACAAGTTTAACAAAGCTTTATAAAACAGCAAATTCAAAAGTTTCTGTGGCAAAAGCCAAAGAATTTGATGATTATGTATTTTCAGTTTTTAAAGACGAGATTAACCGTTCTGCAAAATTAATGGCTTTGGGTCGTAATTTTAAAAGTCTGGATATAGATAAAAAAGTATTCTTGGCACAGGACATTGTTGATAATGTTACGATCGTAATAAATCAGGTAAAAAAAAGCGAGATCCCAAATTTAATTATTAAAAACACCACAGAGATCAAGGCTGCTGCCATGGGTTTCTTTGATAAAATTATTTATATGAATCTGATGAATAAGGATTATTTTGAAGATAGAGAAGATTTTATTACAGTTTTAATGCATGAGTATGTGCATGCGATTGATTTCTTTGCCCCGCAGATTTCTCCTTTGGGTGCGCAGGTATCGCATTTGTCGCGGCAATATGATGTTTCACAAAGACCAAGACTGCATGTCCTGAATCCTATGGAAATTAACGCTTATGGTGGATACTATAAATTTGGACATAGACAAAAATAACAAAAGGAACAGGTATGACAGAACAATCAGGTCGTTCATTAGTAGAAATTATTGGTGTTATGGCAATCGGTGGTATTTTGATGGCTGCCCTTGTTACGACATACAACACTGTGCGTGCCAGACAGGTTCGCACAATTGCCGCCGCGCAGCTTGAACAAATTGCAAAAAACACCAGATTGTTATTGGAACAACGCCATAACTATTCTGGTGTGTCCGTGGACTATCTTGTTAAATCTGGCGCGTTGAAAAATACCAAGGCACCAATCGGAAACAACGAATGGTCAATCACGTCAAGTGTCGATAGCAAAGAATTTTTGATCAATCTAAAAGGTCTGACCAAAGGCGAATGTGATTACTTTACAACTGTAAATCTTGATTGGGCGGAAAGGGTCAAAGTAAATGGTTTTGAATCTGATCCAGGAACTTATTGTTTGACCACTGGCGAGAATGAGGTTTCGTTTATCGTTCAATAAAACCTTGGCAGAACAGAGATAATAAATGAATATTAATAAATTCTTTTTATTATTGGCAGGTGCAGTGACTTTAATAGGTTGCGTTGGATACACGACGCCTGACCGCAGTACTTGGGGTGGGTATTTAGTCGGCGCCAGCTTTACCGACATGACCGCAGAAGCCAAAATTGCAAAACATCCCGTTTATCTGGGGGCAGGTGGCGTCATTGTTACAGATGTGGTAGACACAACAAAATTAGAATATGGTGATAAGGCTGCGAATGAAAATGCGGTTGTGCTTACATATATGGCCAATCTGGAACATGCATTGTATGATGGTTTGCGTAAACCCGGCATATCTGTCCAAAGGGCGGGAACCGACGTTGTCGTGATCTTGGTCCGGGACAGCCTGATGAAATTAGACGCCGCTGAATTGTCTGATACCGGTGTTGATACCTTGGATATCATTTCAAAAATCTTGCAAAAGTATAATGCTTCGTACATTGAAATTGCAGGCTATACAGATTCTATGCGTGACCAAAAGGCAGCGAAAGCTCTGTCTTTGGATATGGCCCAAAGAACAGCATTGTTCTTAAGCCAGCATAAAATAAACACTGCACGTATGTTTATCGTGGGACGCGGGTCTGCAAGACCAATCGCCGCCCAGGATGATCTTGGCAGATTAACAAATCGTCGTGTTGAAATACGTATTTCGCCGGCAAGATAAACTGGCAAAAATTATAGACTTATCAGGTAAAAATTCACCTTTTAATTTATAATTTCTGTGCTATAGTTTTTTATACAAAAACAAAAGGATAGGAAAATGGCAAAAAAAGAAAAAGCATCTGTTAACCAGGATGCAAAAAAATATGCTAAGGTCGGAATTATCGCGGCTGTTGTCGTGGCAATTGCCGCAATTGCCGCATTGGGCGTTTGGGACGTATCTGCTTTGCGTACAAATATGACAGTGGACAAAGCATTGTCAGCTGTTACATCTGATGCCGCGTCTGGCGCGGATTTGCGTATAGCAGTTATCCGTATGGATGCAATCCAAATGGAAGCAAAAGCATTAAAAGACTTGCGCTCACAAAAAGAATCTTTCGAATCTAAATTGCGCGCAGAATTGACCAAAGAACAGAAAGCTTTGGAAAAAGAAAAAGCTGAAATCGAAAAATCCCAGGACGTATTGTCTCGTGAAGCTTTGCAACGCCGCGTTGCCGAATATCAGAACCGCGTCACAAAGTTGCAACGTGCTTTGTCAGAACGCGCACAGTCTGTGGAAGCTTCTTTCCAGAAAGCCTTGAACGACATTCAAATGAAACATTTGGATCCATTGATCGAAGGTATCATCGCCAAGAAAAACTTGTCTTTGGTTATTGATGGTCGTTTTGCCAGAATTGGCGAAGGCGTATCAAACTTGGATATCACAGATGATGTTATCACAGCGCTGGACAAGAAAGTTTCCAGTGTTAAAATGGAAACACCAAAAGGTTTCTAAGAAATAAATTTTATGGAATCATGCCCACCCATAAAAATGCAGCAGCTTTTTGCGGGGCCCGGGTGTCGCGGGGAAGAATTCTAATGTATGTCATGTACACGTCGAATTCTTCCCCGCTTCCATTATCCTCATAAAATTTAATTTCTTTCCCCCGCAAGGGGGATTTTTTATTCTGTTCTTTCTTTGTAAATGTTTTATAGTATTTAAAAATAAGGAAAATAAAATGATAAATAAAATTATTTCTTTTATTGAACAAGTGGGTGTTTATGCTTTAAAACAACAGCGGGGAATTGATTTTAACAAATCAAAATTTAAAACCGAGGGCATAGGAGATCCCGTAACCGAAACTGATACAACTGTCAGCAAAAGATTTTATGAATTTGTGTCAGAAAACTTTTCCGAACTGGATTACGTAATTGTTGATGAAGAATCTGTATCAGATCTTGGCGATAATCCAATCGCAAAATTGAAGAACGCGGAATATGTCTTTGTTATTGATCCAATAGACGGGACGCTTACATATGCCAACAAATATCCATTATGGGCCATTTCTGTTGGTGTTTTCAAAAATGGACAGCCTTTTGTGGGTGCTGTTTATGCGCCAGCTTTGGATATATTGGTGTGGTCTGATGAAACCAAGGCCTATGTACGTGAAAATGGAAAGATAACAGAACTGGCAGAACAATCAGATGTTGCACCAATAATGTTGCATTATCATGACAGCAAAAAGATACATGTGAACGACAAGGATAATAATAAAACTGTTCAAGGTCTGGGAGTTTATAGCCAAGTTCTAAGTGCTATCTATGTTGCCACGGGTCGTGCGCGTGGTTATTATTATCAAGCATTCATTTGGGATATTGCAGGCATTTTGCCAATATTGAACAAGGTTGGTGTAAAAGTCTTGGGGTATGATGATGGAACAGAATTTGATTGGCGAAAGAACCTGGGGCAAAATTTACGTGCTGAAAAAGTCTATATTGTATGCCAGCCAAAATACTTTGATTACCTAAAGTCTGTTGTAGATGTACGATAATATTTAAGGCGATGTTCCATAATACAGGACCTGTCATTGCGAGCGAAGCGAAGCAATCCAGTAGTTTGTGCAATAGTGGATTTTCACTTGTCCTTTATAAAGGACAACTATGTTATCCACATCAAAAACATTGTCCAATATATTAGACAACATTACTGGATTGCTTCGCTTCGCTCGCAATGACAAAGAAGTTAGATAATGGGTGCGGCCTGTGTGTTTAATTCTTAAATCATAAATCTTAACTAGATTGCTTCGCTGCGCTCGCAATGACAATCTGGTATAAGTCACACATTATGGAACATCGCCAAAATTTAATTTCTTTCCATCTCAAGGGGGATTTTTTATATGCTCAACCGTCAGGAATGTAGATAAAGTCTAATGGAATAAAAAAACGCGCGATATGCGCGTTTAGTTATTTTATTAATTAACAGCCCCAGACATCATCTTCATCATGTCGGCCATTGAATTTTTACCGCTGGAATTTTTGTTTTCGATGGTTTGAATAATCTTATAATTCAAAGAATCTACGCAGTTGGTCAGAATGTCGCGATTAGCTGTGATTTTCTGGCAAGCTTCAACATCAATTTTTCCATCTTTTGCAATTCCAAATAATATAGCTGCTGAAATGTCTTTATCCAGCTGACGTTTTGCATCGCCGATATTGCCAGCAGCAACTGCATTACGTACAATGCGCAGATTGTTCTGCAAGCATTCCAAAGCTGCACTGGTGGATGTTTTTAAACGACAGTTTTCAGAGCCCGACAAAATGATATTCTTGTCCGAGGAAGAACTTTTACTGCTGGCGCCGCCGGATTCGCTGGATGCGCCCGCTGCTTCGACCTTGGCCACCAAGATGGCTTTTTCCAATTGTGTTTTAAAGCGTTTGATTGTGACTTCCAGATAATCATATTGCTTTTTCATCTGCTGGGTCATAATAGTTGTCTTTAATGCAACAACTTCGTTCATAGCTTCCAATTCTGCAGGGCTTTCTGGATTAGTGGTTGCGCCGATGTTATATGCATGAGTGGTGCACAAAGCCAGACGTTGATTAATGAAATCATTTCTTTCTTCGTCACAACCGTTACTGGTCGCAGAAAAAGCAGCGCCAACAGAAATCGAAAGTGCACAAAAGGCAGTCAACAAAACCTTGTTTTTGTTAAATGTTTTCAAAAATATGCTTTTTATCTGTGTCATTATTTCTTATTTTTATAAACTGAATGTTGTCAATGATTGGTCTGCCTTGTTGCATCTGCCGTCTATTGTCATAGAGTTACTCCAAGAAGGGCAGTCACAATATCCATCTTTGTTCCAATTTCCGCCAGATGAAGTACAATTATCTTTTATCGTATTCGATGAAAGTGGTGCGTTTGGCAATATCCACGCATTCCCCGCCCACGACTCCTTGTAATTCAGACTGACAACTGACGCATTCTTGTTTGCTTTCGTCCCATTTTCCGAATGATTTGTCGCACTTTTTTTGTTTTTCTTTAAATTCGTTTCGACAATTTTCAATTTGTTTAATACGTGTATTTCTGGCTTCTTCTGTTTCGGCCCCTTCGCCTTCATATTTGTAAGTATCTTCACAACTTTGGGCGGTAATGGTAAGGACGCCACTAATAGCCGTTGGCTCTAGGTTGTAACCCCGGTCTTCAATACAAATTTTTCCTAGACCAGTTGTGGTTAATGTTTTCTTTTGGGCCAGAACTTGTAATTTATATATATCGTCGTCGTTAACAGAACAAAAACGTGTTACTGCGGCTGGGCCAAATCTGTTAATTTCTGTTTGTGAAATACGTGTTGGTGCATCTTGATCAATAATACGTTTCAAGGTTTCGATATCGATGCTGGCCTGTTTTTTACGTCCACGGAACAACATTGAATTTTCCAGTGCTTCGGATGCACAACCAACGCGAACATTGCTGTTTTCGCCATTTTCGGGATACAGCCAGTTCTGTTGAACTTCTTCGTTATTATTCAGCATTTGAATCAACTGACAACCACCGCCACTCATGGGAATTACTTGGCCAACGGCACATTTCTGACCACCTAATACATTTCGATCAGCCTTGGAAAAACCAGATGTTCTGTCACAATTCACATTTGTGTAATGCATTTCGCTGGCCTTGCCATCAGCAGGGTGATTTGTGCACAAATATTTACCCCAAACATTACAACTGCCATTCAACATCATGTAAATATCGGTAATATCAACACCCAAGGATTGTGCCATAATCAGGGCGTCGTAAACTTCGTCCAATACATTTTCGTATGGATCAAAAAATTCGTTTGCTTTTTGTTTGAAAACTTTTACACGTTTTGGGCCAGAACAATTATTCCCATTTGCGTCACAGCCCGCGTAATCAAAAGCATTCTGCATCGTTTTCTTTAGGGCGTTCAAGGAAATTTGTGCCTTGTCCAAATTATCCAAGATTTGACCAGAAGCCTGTTGACGAGCCAGAACATCCGCGGAAACCCCTTTTTCAGCGGCTTCGATAACACTGGTGGCAACCGTTGTTTCCACGGCTGCAGTACGTGCAGCAGCTTCGCGTGCGGCGGCTTCATTGGCAGCCTGTGTTGCAATTTGTTTTTGTTCTTCTAGGGCCGCCTGTAATTGTGCAACTTGCTGTGCATTTTGCTGAGACATCTGTGCCTGCATTTGTTGCATCTGCATTTGCATCTGTTGGTATTGAGCTTCGGATTGTGCTGCGTTTTGTGCCGCTGCGGCTGCCTGGGCAGCGGCCGCTTGTTCATTAGCCTTGGCAACTGACGCCGCAACCATCTGCGCCGCAATTGTTTGAATCAAGGCATCGCCATGTTTTTTACAGGAATCATTCGCCATCACACAGCCCGATACAATTGGATATGCGATATCCATAGAAGCACATCCGCCAGACGCACATTTTGGTTGTGCACAGCGTAAAATCAATGCATTACAATTGCCAAAATCCGCAGCTGGTGCGGTTCTGCTGTTGGTTAATTGATTCCAAGTATTGTTGTTGATTGCACCCATGCCAGAATTAAAAGCTGTT
>JAIRLP010000030.1 GCA_031259365.1 Rickettsiales bacterium | reverse complement strand
AATGCCAGTGGTTTGCCTAACCCAAGTAATTTAATGACCTGTCGCGAACTGGCTACATTGGGAATGCACGTCATATCAAAACATTCAGATATGTACCCCCTGTTTTCGACCAAGCGTTTTGAATTTAATGATTACAAAACAGATTGGTGTCGCGAATGGGGACGCACACATACGCTTAATTACAACAAACTGTTGTTCATCATGTCTGGCGCAGACGGAATGAAAACAGGCCACACTGACGAAGGCGGATACGGTATGGTTGCCAGTTCCAAGGTTGGTGGTCGCAGATTAATTGCGGTCATCAATGGATTCAAAGGCAAAAACCATAACGCATTGGCAGAAGAAGTCAAAAAACTGCTGAACCATGGATACAGCACAACCACAAACAGAATATTCTATCACGCGGGTGATAAAATCGCAGAAATTCCTGTATGGTATGGCCGTCAGGAAACCGTTACCGCAACTGTAGAAAGGACGTTTGCTGTGACATTGAAAAAGAATCAACCTACAACCGGCTTGCGCGTATTGGCTCGTTTCGATGAACCCGTCGCGGCACCCATTAAAAAAGGTCAAAAAATCGGTGAAATCTTTGCAGAACTGGATGGCAGAACAATTGCTCGTGCGCCTTTGGTTGCGGCCGACAAAGTTAATAAAACACAGTTCTTTGGTCGCGTATGGAAAAACATCAGCGTAATCTTTGGGGGCAGAAAATGACAATCAAAGAATTACCAAAAATCATCAAAACGCAACGTCTGGAATTACGTCAACTGGAACCTGTATTGGAAAACGCCCAATTGATTTTTGATGCGCTGAGAAATGAAAATTCTCAAGATTATTTCTTTAATCCTGTTGTCACGCCCGATATATTGCCTAAATCCGCCGAAGAAATGTTAGAGCAAATGAACCGTGAAGAAAAATATTCAGCAAACGGCATTATATACTACATTTTTCTTGATGGCGAATTAATCGGATACAAACGTTTTTATTTTTTTGATGATGAAACCAAAACCTTGCAGTCTTCAGCGGTATGGTTAAAAAAGTCCGCCCGCGGACACGGTTATGCCAAAGAAGTCATGGACTTGGTTGAAGATATCTCTTTTAACCAACTGGGGGCAAACCGCATAACGCGCCAATGCAGTGTTGAAAATACTTCTTCGGCAAGCTCTATAAAAAACTCTGGATATCATTTGGATGGAATCGCCAGACAAGCATGTGTCAATCTGGACGGAACGTTATACGATAATATGCTTTGGTCAAAATTAAAATCGGAATATAAATAAAATGGCACCAAGAAAAAAAGACTCTTCTTATTCATTCCCTCATCCAATGGAAAACGAAACATTGGTGGGTCATGATGATGTGTTAAAAACTTTCTTGGATGCATGGGCCAAGCGTGATGAACATGCGATACATCCAGTATGGATGCTGTCTGGTACCAAGGGCATTGGCAAAGCCACCCTGGCCCATCACCTGGCACGTTTGGTTTATGGTAACGTCAGTGACTTTTTTGTTATTGATATGGAACGTAATATCGACAAAGATGGACGACCAAAAACAGATGGAAAAGTTATCTCAGTTTATACTGTCCGCAAAATGATTGAACAGATGCAGTTGTCTTCTTCATCTGGCGGATGGCGTTGTATTATTATCGATTCTGTGGATGAATTAAATTCTGCGGCATCGAATGCTATGTTGAAATTGTTGGAAGAACCACCCGCAAAAACAATCTTTTTATTGGTTGTTCATCAGTTGGCAAATGTGTTACCTACAGTTCGTTCACGCGCCCGGGTTGAAAAATTAACCCCACTATCAATTTCTGAATTGCGTACTTTGTGTGCCAAGTTTTTACCAGAAGAAGATATCAGCGCCGCGACACTGCGTTTATCTAATGGCAGCTTTGGCAATATCGCAAATCTGAAAAAATCTGGCGGTGACGAAATCTATGACGAATTGATCGAATTGCTGGAAAATGCGCGATCAACTGCATCAGACATGATGAACATGGCTAGGAAAATCGCCCCATCAGTGGAATTACATGGAATTTTATTAGACGCGATTGCCTATTTTGGATTGGCTGATTTATATCCAACGGCGACCCGCAACATAGCGGACATAAGTCGTATTTACTTGGAACCAGAAATTGCTATATTTAAAATTATTAACGATATAAAAAAGCTAGTCGTCGCCGTTTGAAATCGAATATTGTTTTGCAACAGGAAAATTATCACAGTTTCAAGTAATTTTTCATTGTAACATACAATATTTCATTGAAAAATTGCGCCGAAAATGGGATAATTTTTCATTGTCCCGCCAGGGATATTACAAAACAAAGTTATATTTCAACAAGGCACGACCGCATGTTTATTGATACCCATTGTCATTTAACCCAAGAATTCTTTCCCGCCGCCGAATTAGACGCGGTTATCAAACGTGCAACTGACGCTGGTGTTGGCGCGCTTATCCGCCCTGGGGCTGAACCACAGGATGCTGAAAATTCAATCATCTTGGTTAACAAATACGATAATGTTTTTTGCACAGTTGGGATTCATCCAGAATATGCGAATCAGAACGTAGATATTACAGCAATTTTACCAGATGAATTATTCGCCCACCCAAAGGTTTTGGGAATCGGTGAAATCGGTTTGGATTATCATTATGGTGCAGATTACAAAAAACAACAAATTGAATTATTTGAGCGTCAATTAGATTTGGCAAGACGTCACCATTTGCCTGTCGCCATTCATACACGTGATGCCGAAGAAGACACAGCGCGTATCTTGGATGGATCTGTTGGCGGTGTAATGCATTGCTTTACAGGTTCTTGGGAATTGGCAGAAACGATGTTGGACCGCGGATTTTTCTTTTCTGCGGGCGGTATTTTGACATTTAAGAATGCCGACGAATTACGTGACGTTTTCATCAAGATTCCAAATGATCGTATTGTTATTGAAACGGATTCACCTTATTTGGCACCTATTCCATATCGTGGCAAAAAATGTGAACCGTACATGGTTGTTGAAACAGCTGTTGCATTGGCCAACATCAAAAATTTGCATCTAGATGAATTGGAAGATATCTTATTCGAAAACACCAAGAGATTATACCCAAGAATAAAGATTTAAAAATTCCGCAAATGCGGCATTTTTTAAGAATGTTCTTTATCCGTCAATTGCTTGTTCAGCAACATATTATTTTGTGCCTTTCTTTCCACACGTACTTGACCAAACTTGTATTTATCCGACATAGCACGGTCTGCCATTGCAGGATTCTTGGTCAAATTCAATTTATGAACATAATCTGCCAACACGGCAACATTTTTATGAAAATTCGAAGTTCCATCCTTGGCGGATGATTCTTTGTCTTCTTTTTCCAATCTGTCGAATGCAACAATGCAATTAGCAGGTTCATCTCCCAGAATACCGCGAACTTCTTTAAAATATTTTCTAAAATCAGCAGCAGACATAGATCTTGCATTACGCATAATTGTTTCATAACTGGACTTTTCGGCGGCAGCGGCCATTGCCCGGGCCCCAGCTTCCGCATAAAATCCCCACTCACCTGTTTGTTCTGACATTTTTGCCTCCTTCTTTCCCGCATATTCTATCATTTTTTTATAAGATTTGCAAATTCATAAATTCCGGTGTAAAATACCCGCTATGGCACGTCAAATCATTAAATCTGGACAGGTATCTGAAAACCGTAAAGCGCGGTTTAGCTACGCTATTGAAGATACCATAGAAGCCGGAATTTCATTAACAGGTGCCGAAATCAAATCTATTCGTTATGGTCTGGTTACAATTATTGATGGATTCGTTCAACGCCGTGGGGATGATCTTTATCTGGCGGGTGTTGAAATCCAGAAATTACCTATTGCTGCGAAAATCGTAAACTTTGACGAACGTCGTTCACGCCAGCTGTTATTGCACCGCAATCAGATCAATCGTTTGATTGGTAAATTGCAAGAAAAAGGCGCAACCATCGTTCCATTAAAATTCTATTTTAACAACCGTGGCAAACTAAAAGTTCTGCTGGGCGTTGGTCACGGTAAAAATAAAATAGATAAACGCGAAACCATTAAAGAGAGAGAGTGGAACAAGAACAAGGCCAGAATTCTAAAGGGGAAGTAAATGAAAGTCGAACAGATGTTAGTTGGCCCGGCACAAACGTTGGTTGTAACCAATGTCGATATCCGTTTTGTTAAATGTCCCGCAACTGGCGAATTGGGCTGTGACGGCATAAAAGACCATTTCATGTGCAAACATTTTGCAGAAGTATCCAATTTAAATTTACTTAAAAATTGTATTGTTGCGCGTTCTGAAACCGGGGGTTTAACCCAGGTTGTAACAGGTGCCGGACTGATTGGATATGTTAATTCCCAATTTATAAATAAACTGGAACGGATGGTCGAAACATGTGGCACCACTGAAACATCCCAGGCGGAATATAATCAGGCATTCCAGGATTGGGAAAATGCCAACAGATGTTTTTTGAAGCGCGGCAATAAAGAAAAACAAAAAAACACTAAATAAGAAACCACAGAATATCACTGATCCTGATGGATCATCTATTTAGAATAGACCATCTGATTGCAATAGACTGTCTGTGCCATAATATGATATAAAAATGCGGCCAATCGGCCGCATTTTTTAATTTATGACAGTGATTAGTCTTCCATTTCTGGACGGTGACTACATCCGCCACTGCAACCTTCGTTACCACAACGTTCGCCACGCATTTCTTTGCGCATTTCACGTTTTGCAGCCTTGAATTCTTCTTTAGAAACGCAACCGTCACCGTTTGCATCAGCCAAAGAAACTTTCTGTGCCAATTCTGGGCAAGGAATCTTAGCCATATCAACACAACCGTTTACGAATTCAACACGCGGTCCACGAAATCCTTTGTGGAATTTATGCATTGTGCAGAATTTTGCAGTCGCAAAACCCAAAGCAAAGATAACCAAAAAGATTACCAATTTCTTCAAGAAACGACCGAATCCACCGCAACGGCATTTTTTGCCACTGTTACAACCGCAACCACAATCCTGTGCACAAGGTGCAGCAGCTGGTGCAGCCATAACTGCTTCTACTGCAGGTTTGGCAACTGCTTTCACAGGGGCAACTTTTTTAGCAGCAGCTTTCTTAGCAGGCGCTTTTTTCACAGCTGGTTTTGCAGCCACTTTGGCAACTGCTTTCTTTGCAGGTGCTTTTTTAGCAACAGTTTTTTTAACTGGTTTTTGAGCCATTTTTCTTTCCTTTTTGTTCGACCCTATAATTGTATTCAATATTAATTTTTAAGTAAAGGGGAAAATTTAAGATTTACCTGAATTTTTAGCTGGTCAAAACAGAATTCGCATAAAAAAGTCCGACAATCGCCGGACCTTTTTATCTGTAACACAAAAGCTTTAGTTCAAAGCTTCTTTCAAAGATTTACCTGCTTTGAATTTAGGCTGTGTTGATGCAGGGATTTTGATAGCTGCGCCAGTCTGTGGGTTACGGCCTGTTGTTGCTTTACGTTTTGCTGTTGTAAATGTACCGAAACCTACCAAGCGAACTTCGCCCTTCTTTTTCAAAACTTTTGTTACTGTGTTGATGAATGCATCCAAGCATGCAGCAGCTGTTGCTTTGGTTGTGTCAACTTCATTTGCAATTGCTTCAATCAATTCCATTTTGTTCATGTGTTTCTCCTTTCGTGAGTTTTAGGTTGTTCGGCAGATTAATAGGCAATGTCTTTGGAATCTAGAACGGTAACGCATAGTACGTGCGGGTTATAGATCTTTAAACCGCTATGCCCCTTGTATTCCAAGGACATTGCCTGGCCTGCTTAGGCGAATCGTAGAGAATTCGGGCTTTTATGTCAAGGGTATATTTACACCCACCAATTAGCGCTTGACAGCGTCGGCCTTAACTGGTAAGGCACCCGGCGTATTCGCTTCGCACAAAACGTATGTGCCAGTGGCACCAGCGACATGCACTTTTCTGTAACCGTTAGGTGTGACGACCAAGATCAAAACAATAATGCCTATCCAGAAAATAACTTTGGTCATTGCCCAAGAATTATCAAATGATTTTTTTTCAAATTTATCTTTTAACAAGTTCTGATAAAGCGCCCAGCCCCAGCTGAATATCAACAACATAACCGCAAAGAAAAAAGCCATGTTTATATAACGAATAAATGGACGTAATCCCTGCGACACTGAATCCCAAATTGAATTAGCTGCCGGACATACATATAATGCATTCGCTGCAACTTCATTACTTAACTTATATAAAGGTTCAATTGGTTGGATATGCAAGCCAAAAGACGCCGCTAAAATAATGGCCGTGATCATTATTACTGCAAAAAGCATTGTTGGTTTCATAATTATTCCCCTAGCTGCACCTTTTTCATAAACTCATTATATCATAAAAAACTATCTCATTGCAATTTACAGTTCTGGTGGTTAAAATAGAACTCATGTTCCAGAAAAAGAATTACATTGTTGTTGGGTTAACCACTTTTCATACCGAGTTCCTAAGAATCTCGGTGCCGCCGCTGGCAAAATTACCACAAAATATTTTTTTGATTGTTCATAATGATAATCCAAATGCATCTGTCACAAAATCGGACATTCGCAAACTGGGATACCGCGGCCCATTACATGTTATTAATGTCGAAAGAAATGGTGGACCGTTACAGGCTCGCCTTAATATCTTGGCAGCAATCCCAAAATTAAGAATTCAATCCGACTGGATGATCTTTGCGAATGATGATGATTTGCTGGTTGATACCGAAATCCCAATCGTCAAAGACAGCAATTTTGCCGTTATGCAAAATATGGTATTTATTAAAAAGCGTATCTTGGACCTGTTAAAGGTTATGGACAATCCAAAGAATTATATCATAGATAATTTTCATATAACTATGGAACGGCCTCATATTGGAATCGTCGGGACATTATTGCGCACAGATATGATGATACAGGTAGGTAAATTAATCCAACCGATCATGCCTAATATCCTGGTCATAGATTCTACTTTGGGCACCCGGGCACCCGAAGACATTGTTATGTGGTTTTACCTGCAGATGTATGCAAAACAATTAAATCCAGACGCAGAGCCTATATATATGGATAAAACCAACTATATTGCTGTGACATTGGACTTTTCACCACAGAAATATGGGCAGAATTTGATCCCTGACGACCAACCTACTGAATATTATGACAAAAGCATGCAAAGATACCGTGATTTGTTCCAAGAACAATTAATGGATCTTGCCGCAACCAAGGTCGCCCGATAGGGCTGTGATCTATTGCAGTATTTTCTGCCAAAATTTCCAAAACAACAAAATATAATTGATATCAAACGGTATTCGGTCTAGAATGCCAATCGAAAAAAGGACTTTATAAACTGACTTATAACGAAACCGAGCGCAAAAACATACTGTGAGTAACGTTATCAGTTACGAACAGATGTGTGCATCGCAAGGTTCCGTGGTTCAAGCAAGACAAAATAAGAGACAAACATGACTTATAATGAAATCCGCAAATTATTTCTGGATTACTTTAAATCCAAGGGACACGAAATCGTCCCATCTGCTTCATTAATCCCAAACGACCCTACTTTGATGTTTACGGTCGCAGGCATGGTGCCCTGGAAAGGTATTATCCAAGGAACCGAAGCACCATTTGCAACCCGTGTTGCAGACGTCCAGAAATGTATTCGCGCAGGCGGAAAACATAACGATTTGGAAGACGTTGGTTATGACGGCAGTCATCACACATTTTTTGAAATGTTGGGCAATTGGTCATTCGGTGATTATTTTAAAACGGACGCCATCAAAATGTCATGGGAAGTTTTGACAAAAGTATTGAAACTGGATCCTGCAAAGATTCGCGTAACAACACATTATACTGACGAAGAAGCAACCCAGATTTGGCGCGAAGTGGCTGGCAAAGAAGCCATTCGTTTGGGCGATAAAGACAACTGGTGGTCTGCTGGTGATACTGGCCCTTGTGGTCCGTGTACTGAAATGTTCTATGACATGGGTGAAGATATCCAAGACGAAGATAAACGCTGGATCGAAATCTGGAATGATGTGTTTATGGAATTTGATCGCGATGCGAACGGCAATTTGACACCATTGCCTAATAAGAATGTGGATACTGGTGCCGGCTTGGAACGTTGGGCAGCTGTATTACAAGGCAAACGTGATAATTATGATACAGATTTATTTGTGAACTTGATTCATGCCACCGAAGAAATTGTTGGTGTCAAAAAAACTGACAAAAACACACCTTCGTTTAAAATTATCGCAGACCATTTGCGTGCAGTCGGCTTTGCCATTGCCGATGGCGTCATGCCAAGCAACACAGATCGCGGATACGTTATTCGTCGTATTTTACGTCGCGCTATGCGTCATGGCCAGATTTTGGGACACAAGGGCCCATTATTGTCGAAACTGTACCCTGCACTGATCAAAGAGATGGGCGAAGCATACCCAGAACTGGCAAAAGAAGAAAAGCGCGTCATTGAAATCATCACCAACGAAGAAAATGCTTTTGCTGACATGTTGCAAAACGGTACAAAATTATTAGATGCAGAATTGCCAAAAATCAAAAAAAATTGTCATCCCGACGCAAGTCGGGACCCAGGTAATTCAAAGTCCGGCACCGTCGGAACACTTCCAGGCGAAGTTGCATTTAAATTATTTGATACTTTTGGCTTCCCACTGGATTTAACTGAAATGATTCTGCGTGATCGTGGATATGATGTCGACATTCCTGCTTTTGAAAAATGCATGGCTGAACAAAAAGAACGTTCGCGCGCCAATACCAAAGGCACAAGAACTTTATGGGAAGGCAAAATCGAATCTGACAAAATCCCCGATACAGATGATATCGCAAAATACAATCTGATTGATATGGAATCAAAAGTATTGGCGATTTTACACAATGGCGAATTTGTGGCATCTGCAAACGCAGGTGACGAAGTGGAAATCGTATTAGACAGAACGCCATTTTATGGCACCCAAGGCGGACAAACAGGCGACGCAGGTACATTGAACAAAACTGGAAACGTTGTCATGAATGTGACCGAGGCTGGCCGTGTAGATGGCGTTGTTATTCACAAAGGGACTTTGGTTGAATATGTTGAAGTTGGCAATGCTTTACAGCCCGTAATTAACACAAACATTC
The DNA here is from genome assembly GCA_031259365.1 of Rickettsiales bacterium. Classification (GTDB taxonomy): domain Bacteria; phylum Pseudomonadota; class Alphaproteobacteria; order Rs-D84; family Rs-D84; genus JAIRLP01. The sequence goes on along the minus strand of JAIRLP010000030.1, from coordinate 2,477 downwards.
GTGCACAAACGGCGCGCGCTCACACTGCCGCCCATTTATTACAAGCAGCGCTTCGTCAGGTATTGAACGAAGACGTCGAACAACGCGGATCCAAAGTTGCACCGGATTCTGTGCGCTTTGACTTTTCATATGGTCGCGCAATGACAGCGGAAGAAAAAGAAGCTGTTGAAAAATTAGTGAATGAGTGGATTGCGGCTGACCTGCCTGTGACCCAAGAAGAAATGTCTATTGAAGATGCCAAATCACGCGGCGCCATGGCATTGTTCGGCGAAAAGTATGGTGATGTTGTCAAGGTCGTAACCGCCGGGGACGCCAATGGTGGCGCCCCGGTATCTTGCGAATTATGTGGTGGAACACATATCACGCACACCGGTGAAATCATCAAGGCAAAAATCAACAAGGAAAAATCTATCAGCAGTGGCATACGACGTATCACGATGTCTGTTGGGACCCTGGCAGAATAAAAATGAAAGTACTGATCAATCATAAAATTTGTGATATGTCCCCAGCTTGTGGTGGTATTGAAACCTGCCCAACTGGGGCACTTTTTTGGGATGCAGAAAAAGGTCGAATTGGTTACGATGAATCCAAATGCACAGGTTGCGGGGCTTGCGAGAAAGCTTGCCCCGTGGCTATGGCAATTCGATTAGCACATACTGATGCCGAAGCCAAACAGATACAATCTGAATATGATGCAGATCCACGTCAAGCCGAAGACTTGTTTATTGATCGTTATGGGGCTGATTTTGTGCTAACCAAGGAAACTGAATCCGATGACGCCGTTTCAACCGCACAGCAAACATCTGGTTTGTCAGTCATTGAATTAAACGCTGAAGATTTGATTCGATGCTTATTAATGTCCGTTCCTATGCACGAAATTGCAAATGGTCAGAAATGGAAGCACATCAAGGTTATGAATCCATCTGATGAATTGTTGGCAGAATTAGAAATTTCTGAATTACCGGCTTTGGTATTTTTCCGCAATGGCAATAAAATCGGTTTCATCGAAGGCTATTTTGAAGACAATGATACCGAAAAAGGTTTATTGTTAAAAAAGGTTGGAAAAATATTAAACCTTGATAATTAATTAAAAAGCATTATAATGATCACATTAACAATAAAGCAGAGTGAATGTTATCGCCCCTCTGACAGGTCGCAAAGTGCGACAAAAATCCCCTTCTGAGTTTATTGTATTTATGGCACAATGTGTCATGTAATCTAAGCCGTACAATCACGGATTCACTACAGATAAAGCAATTGGCTTTATTCGCAATGGATTCTGTGGTTGTACATCAATGTAAAACCATAAAAAAGGAAATTAAAATGGTTAAAGTAAGAGAAAAATCTGCAGGAAATGCAGCTAAATCTAAACAAACAAGAATCATCACTGATGAATTCGCCGATGATATTGAAACAGTGGTGCACACCACTAAACCCGCAAAAACAAAAAAAGGCGGTGAAGCAAAATCTGCATCCACAAAAAATCACACACCTTCAAGACCTGCAAAAATAAGCGGTCAAAATCGTCACGAAGTGGATGAAAATGATGAAAAAATATATTTTATGGCCCTTGGCGGTTTGGAACACGTCGGCCAGAATATGTACATTTACAAGTACAAAGGCAAATACTTGGTCGTCGATTGCGGTATGGGATTCTTGGAAGAAGAATTCGGTGCGGGCGACGTTCAATATTGCGATACATCTTGGTTGGAAAAACGCAAGAAAGATGTTATCGGTTTTGTTATCACTCATTGACACGAAGATCATATTGGCGCATTGAAATTTATCTGGCCAAAGTTTAGAAAACCTATCTATTGTACGCGATTCCCTGCCGAAATTATCCGCCGAACATTTAACGGGCTTGAAATCGATTTTAAAGATGGCAAAGATTTGGTCACATTTGATCATGCGGGTACTGAATTGGACTTGGCACCGTTCAAGGTTGAAACATTCCATGTTTCCCATTCTATTCCAGAAGCACAGATGTTAATCATTGAAACCGGCGCAGGCAAAATTTTGCATACAGGCGACTGGACATTTAACGATGGAAATCCAATTGAACCAATGACTGATTACGCTCGTTTGCGCGAAATTGGTTCTGATCCAAAATTGATTGCTGTCGCTTGTGATTCGACTTCTGCAGAACGTCAAACAGTTCAGACCAAAGAAACCGAAGTTGGTGAAACATTACAAAGCATCATGGAAAAGGCGCCAGGCCGCGTTTTTGTAACCAGTTATTCACGCAGTTTGGGTCGTATTAAACAATTCTCGGAAGCTGCCAAACGTGCCGGTCGTGTTGCTGCGATCAAAGAACGCAGTAATCCAAATCCAGTACCTTATGTGGGCTTGCCAGAATTCCGTGAAATCGGTATTGATTTGGGGTATCTGAACAAAGACGATGCTTATCTGCATCATGAAATCAAAGATCTGCCAGCTGAAAAGCAAGCAATCTTCTTGACCGGATCCCAAGGTGAAAA
>JAIRLP010000004.1 GCA_031259365.1 Rickettsiales bacterium | reverse complement strand
CAATCAGGTGAATTCACAAAAGCTTTGTCATTCTCTTCAATTTGGGAATGAAAACAGTTGATTAAATCAACCCCCAGGGGGGCGGAACACTCGGCATCCCTGTATTGTGGCAGTGACGCACAAATTGAATACCTGCGTGAATCCGGCCTTTCTGGAACAGAAACAAAGGCCATCCTATGTGAAGCTTTTATGAATGATTTTGATTTGTTTTAAGACGGGGGGCGGTGCATTTTTACACTTGGAGAGAGAATAACACAATACCACCACGAAAAAACCACCACAAAAATTGGGTGGCTGGAGGTTCAAGCTACTGATAAACAGATAGTGCCCATGTTAGGGAAGCCGAAGCCACCTTATTCCGGGACCCCCCAGCCATGATTCGTGTAAACAAACACAAAACCTTTGCAAGGTAGCACCTTTGGCGCCATTTGCAAGTGACCAAGGTTTATTGCTTATGTACCCACACGGGCACTGTTTATCATGGGCTTGAAACCCCAGGCATGGATCAAGCCGTCCATGCTTCGACATGAATTATATCATAATCATGTGAATCGTCGCAACAGAGAATATTAATAATGTCATTCCGCGGCCGTCATTTCGACGAAAATCGGAACCAGGGTAAATAAAAAAACAAAGCGCAACACGGGGCCCAGGTTAATAAAAGATCGAACTCTATGACCTGGGCCCCGGTGCTGGACACCGGGGTGACACGTTTTAAATACACAGAAAAGCAAATAAAATACACCGATCAACGTAAAAAAATCTGCGTATACACGCAGACTTATTTTTTCTTAAAGCCTTGTTTAGCCTTGAATTTAGGATTATCAGGGTCTATAAGAATGACTTGCTTACCACGGCGAATTTGTTTTACGTTACCGCGCTTCTTCCAAGCCTTTAAAGAGCTTAAAAATTTCATATTTGAATCCTTTTTGCCATGCGATTATAACTGCTTTTTATAAAAAATCAACCAAAACATCTATTTTTAATAATTTCATTAAATATTCATATATCTTTCATTTTAATTATTTATATTTGATCATTCTTAATTTAACAGCTTCGTGAATATTCAAATCATATATTAATATATTGTTGTTGTTATTGTATGTGTTCATTTTGTTAAAAATAGTTATTATTCTTTTATTAACAGGTTTTCAACAAAAAAATCCAAGGTTTCTGCAGATTTATAAAAAATGTTAAAAAAACGGCCCTGTAATTAACAGTTTAAAAACATACTGTTTATCGGTGTTTTCAACAATTTTTATCGCGATGTTTTTATGCTTGTTGAAAAATGTTGAAATTGTTATAATTTCTAACAGAGGTAAGAGGGAAAAATGCGTCAGCAAGTTTTGAAGGCTTTGGCAAACCCATCACGTATATTTTACGTGCCGTACACGTTGGCGGTGATGAATTTTGCGCTTCAATTTCTGGTTTTTATTGGAATTTTTATGGGCAGCTTGATTGTATCAGGCGGAAATATCAGCATTGATCCTTTGGTTTTTTTGATATCAGTTACAACAGTTCATTTAATCTTGGCTGGATTTTCAAAACAAGAACCACAATTGGCGCAAATAATTGCAGCTAAATTGCGCCTGTTTAAATCACGCGTACCAGGAAGGTTGACAGCATAACATGAATCAGTTCTTAGAATATTTTACCGGCGGCGGATTTCCAATAACAACAGTCGTCTTAGTGATGGCTGTGGTTTTCATATTTATTGTGTTGATGTTGTATGTGCCAACAATCACTTTGTGGATATTCCCAAAATTTGGATATAAGAAATATTCTCAGTATTTACCATTTGGAACAGTGTTTACTGATAATTCAATTCAGTTGACAGACAGGTCTTTGATCAAGGCGTATAAGATTGAAGGTGTTCAAACCAGTATGCAGGATGAAAAAACAAGAAATCAATTTTTGGATTTGCGCGCTCAGTTATTTAATCAGATCAATGATGCTGGTGTGACTTTGCGTTTTTATACGGTTCGTGATTTTGTGTCTGATAAAACAGATTATGAATTTGATCAGCCAATATTACAAAAGATTTATAATAAATGGAACAGTCAGGGCTTAAAAATTTATAATAATAATTACTATGTCGTATTGTCTGTTAATGGTGGAAATACCCGTGAAAAGTTGAACCAATACAGTAATTATATTGAATCTATTTTGGCGGCTTATAAACCAAGTGTGCTGCAACATAACCAGCCGGAAAATATGGCAAAATTATTCGGTCGTATTTTATCCCCTGTTACAAAGCCGCGGCCTGCAAAGTGCGATCAAAAAATGAACGACATGATCACTGTGGATGATGTAGAATTCTTGAACAACGGATTGATTAAATACACATCCGGGGCAAAAAGTTCTTATGCATCAACGGTGTCATTCAAGATATCGCCGGATTATTTGGATGAAGAATTCTTTAACACGGTATCTACCATTCAATGCGAAATGATTACAATGAATGGATTTCGTATCATGGGTGCTGCTGACGTCACTAATGTGATCCGTCAAAGACGTGCGACAGCTGATGATAATGAAGACACAACCGAAGAACAAATACGAGATGCTCAATCGGCCATGGATGAAAATGTATCTGGGACGCAAAGCTTGATTAACTATTACCCATTGTTTGTTTTGTTTGGGGATACAGTTGAAAGTCTGCAAGAAAGTGTTGATGAATTTAAAAAGATTTCTGCACAATTTGGAATATCACCAGTTGTTGAAAACTTTGCATCCAAAGTATCTTGGTTTGCACAGATCCCTGGATTTGATGTGTTTCCACGCAGTTTTAAAATGTTGTCACGCACGGCTGCTGTCAGTATACCAATGTCATCCACACCAAAAGGGGTTGCGAATTCAGATTGGGGTCCAGGTCCTTTGGTTGTTTTCCCAACGGCCCAAGGCACACCTTATATGTTCCAATTCCATGTGTCTTCCGCACCAGCGGCCGTGGGTCACACATTAACAATTGGTCCGACTGGTGGTGGTAAAACAACATTATTCTCGTTTTTGATTTCACAGTCTTTGCGTCATCCAAAATTAAAAGCATTCTTCCTTGATAGAAACAAAGGGGCTGAAATCTTTACACTGTCTGTGGGTGGGAAATATGTGACCATGCAGAATAAAGATAAATCTGCAGGAACTAGTTTTGAAGCTCACTTGAATCCATTAAAGATGGAAGACAGTATTTCAAACCGTGCATTCTTGCGTCGTTGGTTTGCCATGATTTCAGGACAATCGGATCCAAAGTCGGCGGATGAAATTGCACGCGCAGTATCTGTTAATTTTGATTATTTGACAGACAAAGATAGAATGTTAAAGAACTTGTGGGAAAGCTGTTTTTCTTCTGAAGGGAATATGAGAAGCAGCCTAAAGAAATGGGTAGATCCATTACAGTACGGTGAAATCTTTAATGAAACTTCGGATACCTTGGATTTGCATTCCAGATTGACAACATTTGATTTCACAGAAATTTTACAAGATGAAACTTTATCACCAGCCGTGATTTCATATATCTTGCACAGAATCAATAACACAACTGTCAGTGG
>JAIRLP010000127.1 GCA_031259365.1 Rickettsiales bacterium | reverse complement strand
GTCAGCCGAACGTTGGTAAATCCACTTTTGTGAACAAAGTCCTGGGTGAAAACAGACAGATCGTTAAAGACGAACCAGGTATTACCCGTGATACTGTGAAAATCCCAGCCAAATTCTATGGTCGTGATATTATCTTGATGGACACAGCAGGATTGCGCCGCAAAGCAGGCGTAACCGATGACGTTGAAACATTGTCCGCGTTAAAGTCTTTGGATGCGATTGAAAAATCAGGTGTTGTTATTCTGGTGGTGGATGCAACCAAGAATATCGAAAATCAAGCATTGGGAATTGCAGCTCGCATTTATGAACAAGGTAAAATTTTGTGTGTTGCATTGAATAAATGGGATCTGGTTGATAAGAATGAACAAGAAGCAAAATTATTAAAACTAAAGCATCAGTTTAATAATTCGTTCCATCAGATTATCAAGCCTTTGATCTTGGCTGTATCAGCAGAAGAGGGCACCGGTGTTAAAAATCTGTTTAAACGTGTTTATGAACAGTGGGATCTGTCTAATTCCCATGCGCCAACCAGTTTGATTAACCGTACATTGGAAAAGTTGATAGAAGCACGCCAGCCCCCAATGTCGCGTTTAAAACGTCCTATGAAGATCAAATTTGCGTCCCAGACGGGGGCCCATCCAATGCGTATTACAATTAACATTGGTGGGGCATCTGATATTCCAGAAAGTTATACCAGATATCTGCGTCGTGGTTTGGCCAAGACTTTGAATTGGGAAGCCTTGCCTGTTGTAATCGAATATAAAAAATCTGATAATCCATTTGGCTAGACAGCTTGCTGTTTGGTTGGAATAAGATCGGGCTCGCGCCCGGCCTAATGAAAGCTGGGCATGGTTATCCATGCCCGCTTGTTTTATTATTAAATCAAATCTTTCACATTAAATTCCAACACTGATAATGATTGGTTTTCATATTTTTCTTCATTAGATTGGCTGATTACTTTTCCGCCAAGTTTATTATAAAAATCCATAGATTTATTTTTTGTAAGACAGCTTACCCAAAACTTTTCCTTGCCCATATTATTTAAACGTTGAGCAAATTCGACAAACAAAGCATACCCAATACCTTGTCCGATATATTCAGGATCAAAATATATGTTCCGCCGCCACGCCATTCACCATCTGGGTCAGGTCCATTCATTTTATAACCCAAGATTTTTCCAGTCACATCAACAGCAACCATTTTTATACCCTTGGCATCAGCAACATGTTTTTCAAATCTTGTGGTGTATTCCGGCGAAGAACGACGCTGTGCATTTTTTGCCATAAATTCTGGGCTGAAAATATTGCCATAGGCATAATCCCATCCCTTGATACCAATCTTGGTGATTTGTTCAGTGTCTTCTGGGGTTATATCTCGGATAAAAAATCTGTTTTTTTCGTGTCAGTATTATAAAGTTTTTTGGTCGAAAAATTCATAAAAAAATCCCCCGACTGGGGGATTAAATTTGGGTTTGGCACCAAGGCAAATGGAATGCCTGTGGCGATATCCCACTTACCATGTTGGGGCGTGATCGCCTTCTTTGACAATTGGCTGTTCGTTTTCCCATATGGACAAGCCTGTTTTCAAGTCAGTCAATGTTAACTGCAGATAATATTCAATACGAGTATCGGTGCTGGAAAACCAACCTGATTTAAGTTTCATATTGCGCTGAATCATTTTGCCAGACAATGACATGTTTGGCGAAATCAATGTGCCTTTGGGTGCAAATGTAGACTGGGCATATTCGTCATTACCACGAGTGTCACGCATTTTATTGCTGGTTGTGTCTTCGCCGCTGAAATTTGTAGCGATCTGAGCATGACCATCATTCACAATTGTTGTACGGATTTTCTTGACCAAGATATCTGTATCAAAACGTTGCATTGTGTCATTGATCATCGGGCCCATTGCAATAACAGGATATTTGACCTTTCTGAATGCGCCGTTATTTTTTCATAATGGCCCTTGGCAAAATTGGTCTGTACAAAATTTAACTTTGCGGCCGTATTGCATGAGGTCAATGTAAACGACACCAGGGCCAATGAAAAGACAGATTTCAATTGCATGGGGTGATTATAGGATAAGTTTGATCAGACGTCAAATAAACTAGGTCAGTGGTTCCAGGACTTTGATTTCTTTGGTCATAGGGTTTTGAACCTTTGGCGCGCCACCATAACCCATAGCCGCATGATGATGAGGGATCAAGAATTCAGGCAGTGGTGAACTTTCACCCATGTCCACTTTTTCAGCTAATTTATTTTGAACTTCGTTATTGTGCAGAAAGTACCTTTCCTGATCAGCTTCGATTGGTCTGTTATAATGTCCCTGAAAGATAACCAACTGTTTTTCATCCGGTAACTTCATGATGTCCATTGGGCTGTATAGCATTTCACCTGGGGCATCCGTGTCTGTGCCGTCTTTGTCGGTTTTAATCTTCATTTTTTCGCCCATCATTTCAGAAAAACGTTTTGCGGTTTCTGGATCGTTTTGACGCATCACAACCTTGGCAGCAGTTGTTGATATAATCGTGGCAGCTGCATCGGCCCCATATTTTTCACGAATTTGCGCCAAATCTTGACCGATAATCAGGTATGAGATCTGCTGTCCACGACCAAGATCCGGACCCTGGATAACGGCCTGTAACTTTTGCATTTTTGGCATTTCGTCCAATACAAACAAAACCGGACATGGACCCAGTTTTTGACCTGCATGAATTTCTTCTGGCTTGTTCGCCAACAAGAAACTGGACATCAGTTCAATAAAGATACCGGTGATTGGATTCAAGGCTTCGGCATTAACCATATTGATAGACAGATAAACTGTTACTGGTTTAATCTTGCCATCTTTTGGATCTTTTAATCCGCGCAAATCACTGAAGTGGAAATCTGAATGACTGGTACGGTTACGCACCGCAGCATTTCGGAAAATTCCCAGACCTGCCATCACTGTGGACAAGATGGATCCACGTTCCTTGTCAGGTGTATTTGCAATCTGTGTTAATTCTAAAACGCTGCGATGGGCGTATGAATATTGACGTGCTTCACGTACAGCATCAAGGAACAAATCTTTCATGGGATCTGCCATCATTACCATTTGGTCGCCTTGTTTGCGGCGATTTTCCAAGTCTTCGGCAATACGGATTTGGTTAAAGTTCAACCAGTCCAAAATCATAGACAACGACGCCTCTTTGCCGCGCCATGCGTCAGGGATGCCCGCC
>JAIRLP010000099.1 GCA_031259365.1 Rickettsiales bacterium | reverse complement strand
TAATCGTCAGTGTAGAGAACGATGGTGATACAGACGGAAATGGTTTTATTTCTGCCAATCCTGACATGTCTGATTTTTCTTCGCGCAGCATGGGGACATGGTCAGCTACAACCACCAGTTGTGTTTCAATCATGGACGGCGAACAAAAGAAATGTTTTAAATGCTCGGCGGGCACAGGCAGTTGTCCAAGCGATTGCGTTTCTACTGAAAATATATCAACAGGAAGCTTCAAGGCGATTGGCACATCGGGCATTGCGTGCGTTGGAAATGGTTTTTGTTTTGCGCCAAAAAATGGTATCTTTGTTCCTAAAGATGGCATTTCAGGGAACACATATGACTCTTTTTACACTGCAATGAAACGCGGCACCAACTGTTGGCGGTCTTTAGAGCTTTCAGCCGTCTACACTGATTGTAGCGTAAACACTACGGGTATTTATGACAGCAGTTATTCATCTCTTGCATACTGCAGATGTAATTCGATAAGTACTGCGTTCTTGGACAAACCATGCAGCTATTGCGATGCTAACCACTATATACAAAATAATGGTTGCGCATCATGCCCTTGCATGGATGATGTTAATAATGTTTCCAGATGCGGAACTGCCCCGTTTAAAAATACCAGTGTGACAAACTGCAAAATGTCTAGCTCTTATACTTTTTCAGACAGTACTGGAAATTATCAGTTTCAAAGCCCTTGCGACTACTCACTATAAAACATAAGCATTCGCCGTGTCTCGGATTTCATTTACCAATTCTTCTTTACTTTTATATTGCTGCATTAGAAACTTCTAAATGTAAAAAGCTCCAAAAAGGGGCTTTTGAAATTATCTGTTATCTTTGACCCCATTCCATCAGCAGTGTGACAACTGTCATATTTATATAAAACAAAATTATGTTATACTGAATAAAAAGGATTTATTATGGCTAATAATATTCAATATAAATTGGAAAACAACGGCACCGAATTTTGTGCGTATTCAGACAACCAAGAGATTGGTGATATTACTTTTGTAAAAACGGGTGACAGCACACTTATCATTGATCACACAGGCGTTGATGCCAGATACAAGGGTCAAAGTATTGGAACTGAACTGGTCAGACAAGTTGTAAAACTAGCCCGCAAAGAAAACAAGAAAATCATTCCGTTATGTCCTTTTGCACGCGCAGTATTTCAAAAGCATCCCGAATTTAACGATGTGCTGACACGGGCTTGAAATCAAACAAAACGCCGGTAATCGGCGTTTTTCTATGATTGCATAATCATTGAATTTCTATTAGTATATCCAAACACAGGAGAAATAGAATCATGACTTTTAAATTACGTGCTTGGCTGTTGTTTTTAATTTTTTTGAACGGTTATGTCAGCCTTTCTTTAGAATTAATCGTTATCAGACAGTTGGGCTTTTATGTGGGCAGTTCCGCTGTTATTACCAGTATCATTATTGGCACATTTTTGGGTTTTATGTCATTTGGTTACTTTCGTGGTGCATCGCCAAAAATCCCCAAAGCAAACGTTAGAAACATGCTGTTTGCCAGCTTTATTACAATTGCATTAATGGGCGTTTTGGCCAGCAGTTTTACCTTGATCTCAAGCTATTTCGGTTTGATGTACAGTTATGGCATCTATTCAATTGTGGCCCAAACATTCTTGTATTCTTTAATATTCTTGTCTGTGGCACCATTTTTGTTTGGATTCAATACTGCTTTGCTTTCCAGATATCTGCATAAATACAACAGTAATTATACTGGCAACATCATGGCATGGGATACCATTGGATCTGTTCTGGGATCTTTGGCCACGACATTGATATTGATGCCGTTCATCGGGGTAAACTATACGATTATAATGGTGACTGTTTTGGCATTGGTTGCGGCTTTTTTGGCCAAACCAAAGCTAAGATTAATCCCTGTCTATGTCATTATTATGATTCCAACATTCTGGATCAACAGCAGTACATTCTTGCAAAAAGAACATGGCATTATTGTAAACAATGCAAATTCGACAATATCTGTGGCTGATTTCCCCGAAGAAAAAGTTCTGTTTATGAACGGTGTTTCAATGTCTTTTTATAATCCAGACAAAAGAACATCTGCTGAATACATCAATTATATTAATGACAACTTCATCTATAATATGCCACGCGATAAAAAGCGCAACATATTGGTCTTGGGCGCAGGTGGATTCACAGCAGGTCTGGATGATACATTTAACAACTATACGTTCATTGATATTGAAAAGACCTTAAAGGACGTATCTGAACAGAAATTCTTGAACGAAAAATTGACCGAAAATAAAGTCTTTATTGTTCAAGATGCCAGCCAATTCTTGAAAAACACATCCCTTAATTACGATCTGATCATTTTGGATGTCTATTCTAATTCATACCAGGTTCCAGAAGACTTTATTACTGCGGAATTCATGCAACGAATCAAAAATCGCGCGGCACCAAACGGCATTATTATTATGAATGTGATTTGCAGTCCGAACTTTGCTGACAGATACACCCAGTTATTTGATAATACATTCCGCGCTGTCTTTACCACTAACACCCAAAGACAAGTGGTCGGACCATCTAATCCATGGATGGAAAGAACAGCCGCAAATGTGATGTATATCTATTACAATCGTGAAAACGATGGGCGTATTTATACAATCAACAAGACGCCTGTAATATATGATAGAAAATAAAAAATACCCCGAACTATCGGGGTATTTCATTCAACCATCTTTGCCTGAGCTTCTGCGGCCTGATCCGCTTTCATCAGATCATATTGGGACACCGGTTCGATTTCTTTATTTTGGGACATGCTGGAACCAGCGCAAATCTCGATACAATTATCCAGCAACCACTTTGATAGGTCTGACGTATAGTTTGCACCCATTTTGGCAAAGTCTGTTTTAAAAACCGAATTAGCGTCTTTGATAGATACTTTGTAAAAGTCTGTGTATACCCCTTTTGCACCGACACAAATAATTTCCCCATCTGCATATTCACGAGAATATGATAATTTCTTACCAATTCCGTTTTCACTGCATTCTGGAAAGAATATCTTGCAATATGTGGACGCTGTTTTATCCCAGACCTTTTCTTGGATTCCGTCTGAACACGCCGCCATTGCATTACCAACCAAGGCCAGCACAGGGACAACGGACAACAATGATGCTTTTAATAGTTTTCTCATCAATCACCCCTTTGGTTTGATTATATGATTATCTTAGGGGAATATTTTCATACATTCAAACTATTTCTCGATTTGCCGGGCCACAAATTCCCAGTCAACCAAATGATCCAAGAACGCATCAATGAAATCGCCGCGTCTGTTTTTGTAATCCAGATAGTATGCATGTTCCCAGACATCCAATCCCAATAATGGCTTTAGCCCATGGGCGATTGGCGTATCAGCATTTGGATACGATACAATTTTCAGTGTCCCATTATCATCCACCAACCAAGTCCAGCCACTGCCAAACACGGCCAAGGCTGCTGTTTTAAATGCTTCCTTGAATGCGGCCGGCGGTCCAAAACTTTCCACCAGTTTATGTGGATACGCGCCTTCGCCTTTGTCTTTGGTCATAGATTTAAAGAAGAAATCATGATTCCATACTTGGGCTGCATTATTAAAGATTTTTTGGCCCTTGGGATCCGCGGCAGATTTGACAACGATATCCGCCAAAGGCAATTTTTCATAGCCGGTCACAGCGATCAAACCATTCAAGTTTTTGATATAAGTATCCACATGCTTGCCGTAATGATAGTCTATGGTGTCGGATGACATATATGGCGCCAATGCATCACGCGTGTAATTCAATGGAAAATCTTCTAATTTAAACATTTTTTCTCCTTTTTTAATCTTATTAAGCAGATTAGCATAAAACATATATAGAGCAACATGAAAGTCCTCCCAGTGGCAAATTAGAAAAAATTTGTCTTGCCCATATGCGAACACTTTTCTATAATTCGATTTGAAAGGAGAAAACCAACATGAAAAAATCATTTTTATCAGCCATCCTCGCTATGGCTATTTTCGGCACTGCATCGGCAGCAGACGTCACTTTGTATTACTCGCCAACATGTCCGCACTGCCACCATGCTCGTGAATTTATCAGCTCTACATTGGTGTACGAATACCCTTCTGTAAAGGTAGAGGCAGTTAACGTTATGGAACCAGAAAACTTGCCTGCATTCCAGGCCGCACTAGAAAAATGCAAATACGAATCGGGTGGCGTACCTTTGATCATCATCGGTGACGAATGTATGCAAGGTTATGCAGAAGTCTTGAACAACGATATGCGCAAACACGTAGAAGTCGGTATGTCTGATTCGGAAAAGAACGCTGCAGTTGAAATCCGCAAAGAAATGACAACGGATGCACAAAAAGTTCGCGATGCTCATCCAGAACGCGCAACAGCTGTTGCTGAACGCGGCGCAGTTGCACAAAAAAGAACTGAAGCTGGCAACTCTTCCATCTATTTCTATGCGATCTTGATCGTATTGGTTTTGGGATTGGGATTTGTATTGTTACGCGGCAACAAGAAAAAGAAATAATTTTGATTCATAACATGATCAAGGTGGCGCTTTATGTTTGATCTTACAACTCTTGACTATATTTACTTGGGCGTGGTGTTGGCTTCCACAATTTGGGCCACTATCCGTGGGGGTGTTTATGAAACCGTTGCAACCATCTCTTGGGTAGTTGCGGCCGTCGCAGCAAGATTTGCATCACCATTGTTGGATGGCTTGTTCCAAAGTTGGTTCAAATTGTCCGAATCTACAATCGGTACATTGGTGTCATCTTACTTCTTGGTATTCTTTGTGATTTTGGTTGTGTTTGGATTCTTTAACCATAAACTGCGCGACAAGATCCAAGAAAGCATGATGAAGGTAACCGATCACACATTGGGTGTTATCTTTGGTATTATCCGCGGTATAGTTTTGATGGGATTGGTGTACTGGTGCGCATTATGGTATTATTCAGATGCGCCAAAGTTGCCTCATTATGTTGCAACGTCTCGCACCCGTCCTGTGATGCAATTAACAGCTGTTAAATTGCATGATTGGTTTATCCCAGGGGAAAGCAAGTTACTGGATCGTGACATGACCGGCAC
>JAIRLP010000032.1 GCA_031259365.1 Rickettsiales bacterium | reverse complement strand
CAAACAGGCTGCTATATCAAAGGTGGCACTGACTGCGGTACAAATGGTGTAAGCTGCACAACATTCTGCGATAGTCGCGGATGTTTTTATCTGCCGGTTAATGTTTACTATTAATAATTTTTGATTTATGGGGTTAAGAATTATTCGCCGTTACACCCCGTCTGCCGCGCATCCGCCCCTTGTGCGATGCGAAGGGGGATTATGATTGATGCGTTTTTTACCGCAAGCCCTTGGAACGACAACAATCCGAAGCGCCCGCCTGCCAGTTGGAATATTCAGAAGATGGATTGCGCAAATCCTTCCATGCCTGCCAGCCGCTGCATTTTTTATTTGCCCCGTCCCCTGTGCATTTAACATAGCGACGCAGTGTACAAGTTTGATTGGAGACCTTTCCTGTATCTGTGGTGCATTTTACAACAACGTTTTGGTTTCTGGCATCATTACGACCCAGTTCTTTGGATGATAAAACCTGATAAGCTTCTGCATTTTTCGATGCCAGGCCAACTGCTAATACGCCTAACAGAAAACCAATTCCCAAAATTGAAATACCTTTCTTCATTTTGCTACCTCTTTCCTTATATATTTATTATAGGTAATCTAAACAGAAATTACAATGAGATTTATTTCATGGTCCAAGGTTGATCATTCATAATCAAATAATAAAGTTGTGAATCTTCTTCGCCTGGATTGCGAATAATTGGTCGTACGACAAAGATATCAACGGAACAGAATTTGCCTTTATCTTCTTGGGTCTCGGTCAGGTCTTGATGGAATTTTGCCGCGAAATCCAAGGCCTGAAGATATGCCGCGTCATCATCCACGGGACTGGATGAATCGCCCGCCCACATCAACCACATACCGTGATTGACGATATTTTCTTGTCCTTCTAGATCATCTGCAGATAATAAACCCAGTGGTTTGAATTCAACACCATTCGTAAAATCACCAGTGCTGATTTCTGTCCAATCATACATATCACCGACGAACTTCATCGCACCATAAAGCATACCGCCTGCCCGTTCCAATTTAGCCAATTTGCCTGCA
Source organism: Rickettsiales bacterium (assembly GCA_031259365.1). Lineage (GTDB taxonomy): Bacteria > Pseudomonadota > Alphaproteobacteria > Rs-D84 > Rs-D84 > JAIRLP01. Next base: position 1,767 of record JAIRLP010000032.1, on the reverse strand, counting down.
TTTTTTAATGTAGAATGAAACAGCCAATCACGGATTTTTCCAGATTTCATCCCTGCCCGTGCAGCCTTGGCGCCTTTGTTAATTACTTTGTTGCCACCACTGATTGCTCGCAAAGAACGCCAGCTGCGTGCGATAACATTTCCGCGTTGCGGAATTTTCCAAGCCTTCATTGCACGGCGCAATTTCATGACATCTTCAAAAGCGTTGGCGGCATTTTTATATTTGCGAACGTCATCCAGTTTTTCCAAATCGCGAACACCATCGCCCAGTCTTTCGACTTCGCGCAATTTTGATGCATATCCGGCCGCATCAGTTGCCCTATCTATCTTTTTCAGTTCATCCGCAGCACGTGCAGATTGCTGTGTCAGTTTAACAAAGTCTTTGACCTTGTCTGATTTTTCCAGTGAGCGCATCGTGGCAACCAAACCCTTGGCGGCCTTGGTCGCGCGCGTTGCCTTGGTCGCACCCAAGATCACTGTTCCACCACCGACGGTCGCTACAGTGATAGCAACATCTAATGCAACTTCTGCCCACGTAATCCATCGCAAGCTGACGTCACCTGCAACGTAATAATCGTTACTGTCATCTTCGATGCTGACGGTTTTTTTGGCGGCAATATTTATCAAGTCACTGTCATTAGCCAATGCACTTTTACTGGTACAGCTGTAGCCTTTTGGATAGATATTATCAATATTATCTTCGATATATTTTAATGAAATTGTATTGTTTTTATCTTCGCCAATAAATTCATCCAAGGTTCCAGATTCTACGACCAAAATACCATACCAAGCAGGATCAGTGTTGGTCCAAACGGCTGGATCATTTGCCGCGCCAATCCTTGGGCTGGGGTTGGTTTCTGGTAATGATCTTTTGCCTGCAATTAATAATCTTTGTTTTAGAATTTTTGGTTGGGTTTCATAATTTATAACAATACGACGTCCTTCGGGAAAATGATATTCCACAGGTTGAAATTTGATTGATTCATCGTCAGGTGCGTTCGCAATTTCAGGACAAGCCAAGATAGATTTGATCACATTTGGATCGGAAAAAACTTTATATATCCAGGCTTCTATTTCATAGTCAAAATCTTCTGCTGTTACCTGGTTTGATGCCGCGGCCAATGCGTTGGCGTAAACATGCGCCGCACATTCTGGTGCATTTGGTTCATAAGGCACGGTTGGTTCTGGATTGGTAATAAGCATATCCCCATCATTATTATGGGTAAACTGTGCCGCTGTTTTAATGTCTAATCTGGCTGGCGTATCGGCTGGGATAACAATGCCTTCATCGGGTATAGATGTTATTTCTGTGACAGGCACATCGGCCAGTTCACGTTCCATTTGTTCAATGCGTTCAGCCATTTCTGAATTTAGTTCTACTTTCTGAATCCATGGCGAGGCATGCGCCGCAAAGGTCACAAAAGTGGATAGTAAAAATATTGCAAAGTGTTTACGCATTCTCTCTGGGGCCGCCTTGTGATAATTATAACAGAATTGTATATAAAAAAGAAACCCGAGAATTAATCTTGGGTTGTGTTTATTTTTATCTTTTTCCATTAACACGAAGACTGCCAGGTTTATTATATATCAAATAGTATACAGCATTGCTTTTGTGTACAACAGGTTGAACCACGTAGATGTCAATATTACAGTCATCGTCTGAATCATAGTTTGGATTTATTTTGTTTATATCTTCGGTAAATGCTTCTGCAAATGCGTGAACTTCATTCAGAGTATCATCTTCTTCGGAATCACCTGCTTCATCAAA
>JAIRLP010000003.1 GCA_031259365.1 Rickettsiales bacterium | reverse complement strand
CATTGGCATCCAAAGCATATTTCTGCAAAATAGAACGACGGGCATCAGCAACGGGGCCCCTCAGGTTTGAATATGGATCACCAGAAGCGCTGGTATATCCAAAACATGTTGCAGAATTAGAAGCTGTATAACCACTGTTACCTGTTACAAAATTCAATTCATATGCACCGCTGTTTGTTACAGAGATAATACTGTTGTAGTTATAAGGACAGCTGCTGGCGCCATTACCACACTTTCTGCCACCAGATGGAGGTGCGCCGCAAGCCTCGTAAATTCCGTTAAAGCATGAATCCAACACGCGATTACATACATTGTTGTGTGCATATTCGAATAATTCGTAACCCCAAGTTTCAGCCAAACTGTCTTTGATAGTACCGTCTGAATTAGTCAACAGATTATTACCTGTCAAACCACCAACGATATTAGTGATGTTTTCCAAAGCCAACGTCAGACTGCTATCATCATTACCTGTGATAGTAACTGTTTTATCTTTTGCATCTGCCCAAGATTTCAAAGATGCCAAGATATCACTGCCCGTGCCATCCAAGTTGGACACATCAAATCCAAAGCTGTTACCAGATGAGGAACAATAAGATGGTTTTGGACATGTTTCAGCATTTTGATAGATACCGTGTGATGTACACCATTTGTATGCTTCGGAATCTGCGCCTGTTGTCCAAGTTCCCTGTTTATAAGCATCCTGCCAAGACACACAGTTCATAACTTTTTCGGCATCAGTCAACTGGAACGCTGCACTGACGTCTTTACCCTTGGTTGCAATCAGCAAGGCCAATTCACCAGATACCTTGATCAGTTCTTCGTTTGCGGATTCCAACTTTGCTTCTGCATCAGCAAAAGCCTTTACACGACCAGCGCAAGCGCAACGACGCTGCGCCGCATTACGTGCAGTACAAATTTCATCCATACAAGTGTAATAGCTTTCCATACAGTTGCTGTAAGCTTCTGCAGAAATCAAACCAGTTGTTGGATCGATAATATTTGAATAATTTCCCGTGTACAGCTTGTTAGACAAGTATGTGTAACTAGAAGATGTGCTTTTGCTGCCACGAATAGCATTTCCTGTTAACGAAACACGGGCAGTGTCTGCACTGCTTGTTGAACGATTTACAACTGTGCGAGCTGCCGCTGTTCTTGCAGAATTGGTTGCGCCACCTGTACGAGCAACCACACCACGATTGACAGCTGAACCTGCCTGCTGTGATCTGGAGGCTGTTCCAGCGGCTGTATTCGTACGACCAGCAACACCACGAGATGTTGCGCCGACAGAACGTTCACCACTTGTGTTTACGTTTCCACGCGGGCTGGCCCTTGTGGTTCTGGACGCTGATACATTACCCGCCCTTGCACTTTGAGCAGAAGCTGCCGCCGCAGGTGCCACAGGATCTGCAAAAACCGCACGCATCGATAAAAACGTAGAGCACACGAAAAACGCCGCTGCCAGCAAGAATACTGTTCCTGCTGCGTTCTTGAATATTTCGCCGATATTACGACTCTTCATTGTCTTCTCCCCGAGATCCCTGATATCCAAGGAATCCGTTGTCTGATGGTACTGTTTAGACAACAGTTCCAGTCTTTCGTGTCAATTATAACATTTTTGACCAGGTCTGTAAATAAGAAAACCACCCCAGCTTTTCACATAAATTTTAACGCAAAGCGTCAAAAAACCTGCCATTGGCAGGTTTTTTGTGTCGTGAAACAAAATTATTAAAACATAAACTCAAGGCTTTTGCCTGTCTGTTTTGCAGATTCAGTCACCGCCAAGCCACTTGCTTTTGCACTATCTGCCGCGGCGTTTGTCTTTGCTTTGGATTCAACCTTCTTAGCTGCTGCGTCTGCTTTTACAGATTCTGTTTTTGCCACCATGCCTGTTTTTACGTAATCAACTTTGGCCTTGGCTTCGTCTGTTTTTTCTGTAACAACCGCTTTTGTATCTTCCACTTTTTTTGTTGCTGCTTTTTTAACAAAAGTTGCACACTTGTCCGACACAGAAGTGATATTTTCTGTCAGGCATTCCAATGTTGTTTTTGAACCCAATAATACTTCTGGGCACACCTTTGAAATTCCATCTTTATTGCAAGCCTCTTCCAAAGTTACTGGTTTTTTTTCTTACCCAACAAACTATCGAACAGTCCCGCATGTGCCTGTGCACCTGCGATAATTCCAATCAATCCAAACAAAATAATTCTTTTCATCTCTTTTCCTTTTGATGTTTTTAGGATCGCCCTGGAAATCCAACAGATCCTTGTGACGCATACATCCGTTTGTCGCTGATAACGCTCCGCACGGTGTATTTATACACTTGGATTCATTTTTATTTCCTTTGTGCGCCAATTAAAACAAGGTCATCATAAGCCTTTAACTAAAATGCGCCAATTGATTATTTATGACTTTGTCCCCATTGAAAGAAACATCTCCTTTACTTATATTATAAACGTGAAGAAACTATTTATTTCTTTTTTCATTGGTCTTGTATTACCGATGTCTGCAATCGCTGCGAACAGCCCCTTTTTTGGCAAAGGTCATGAAAATTCAATAGCAATCTATGCCGCCCAAGGAACAGGTGGTGGGACGATGTTTAAATTGATCCAACCAGTTCTTTGGGATTTCGAACCAATGACTGCACTGATGGTGCAATACAGCCAGCCTTTGAAAATCTTTCGATTACCTGCACGCCAAAGTTTACACTTTGTACAAAACTTGAGTTATGAATCCGATCGCGGACTATCCTTTTTCGCAGCCGGTATTTCTTGGGATGTTGCATTATTAAATTGGAACGGATTTTATTTTGGCACGGGCCTGGGTCCATATATGCGCGATTCACGTGACAGACGTGTTGAAAGCCGTTTGGTGTTTGGTGAAAAAGTTTTTATTGGAAAAAATATCAACGACAGATGGCGGGCTGAAATATTTACACTGCATTTTTCAAACGGGAATTTCACGTCGGTTAACGATGGATTTAACTATGCAGGTTTGGCCATCAGTTGCAGTTTTTAAAACAAATAAAACCACCCAATTACCGGGTCCCGCAAAAACCTGATGAATTTTCGCGGGCGGTATAGCTGGTTCTTTCACGATTTACCTGTGCCTGCTGTTGTAATCAACAGCATAACCTTCCATCATTACAACAGACTGTTTAACAAGCCCATTATCTTGCGCAAAAAAGCCACTTTTACTGGGGGAATCACCGGCGATATTTTTGCAGCTATGTCATTTGCTTGCCCCATAAATGATAATGCTTCACTTGGACACCTGTAAGAATATCCGACCTTATCATCCTTGTTTATCGCAATAAAGAATTTGAAAATATCCGACGAGTCATTAAATGGATTCCACGTCTGCTGCGACATCTGAAATAATTTTTCAGAATCTGGATCAATATTTGTATGCAGATGATACGTGTGACCTGGCGTCAAATCATTGATAATATACTTGTTATTGTTCTATTCAAACCTACTTCCAACTTTTGCACCCAGCAAAGATTTGAAAGAAAATTTTATATGCATATTTTCAGTGAAATTGTTTCCCATGACAGCCTCCTTTAGTTTTTATTGAACTTCAGGTGCAGTTGATACCGGACATTCAGCGCATCTACTTTCACTATAGAATATTGTCCTCAAGATGCAAGTTTTTTGAAGAAAAAACCACCCTCAAAAGGTGGTTTATTTTTGTAATTTTTTTTATATCTCATCGTGATGAATATATCACCTGGCGGCCATCGGCTACTGCACGTTGAAACAGGTTCGTCAAAGCTTCACAATGTTTGCTTAATTTTGTTTCATGACCAGTCAGCGCTTGCATTACAACGGTTGCTTCTTCCATCTTGGACGCAAAGGTTTTACAATCTCGTTTTGTAAAATAAACAGTTTTTTCCCACAACAATAAAAACTTTTTCCAATCTATATCTAAATCTGCGGGCAACGAAGATGTGCCATGGTATTTATAGTACTTTTCCAGCTGTAAAATATTTTTTGCGGCAACGGTTTGAATTTCATAAAAATCACTATCGGGGATTTTTAATATACGTTCATTTTTCTGTTGTAAAATCAAATCGCGTTCAGCTATATTTTTACATTTAATATATTTCAAATCATTGGATTCGGATTTATTAGATTGCAGTTCAAATTTGGCAGTTCCTGTCATTTCTTCCCCTTTTGTCGCAGGTTAAAAACAAATATGTCATACAGCTGATATAAGAAAAAACAGTCTTATTTCAAGATGGTTCAAAATTTATAAGATAAAAGTATCTTAGCAATCAAAATCGCTTTCACAAACTTTTTTGGTTGTTGTATATGTTCCTGCGGATACATAAGCAACCACTGGCTGATATACTTCGCGTGTTTCACGAACATAGTATTCACGATCTATAACTTTTTCAAAAGCTGTACCACATTCGGCACCACAAGCTGGTTTTGCTACGCGCGCTTTACGTACTTCGCGTGTTTCGGCAGGTATCGGTTTTTGGGCATCTACGGTGCATTTTACAACAGTTGTGACTGCACGACCCTGTGCTGTGGCCACATCCAATTCGCGGTAAATCGCCGCTTTGTTGCAGTTGCTGGTTGTTTTCTGATAATAACCACCACCAATATAATCTGATGCAAAGCTGGCGGACGCCGGCAAAACAGCTGCTAATAAAAAGAGGGTCATTTTCTTCATTTTAAATACCTTTTGTCCGGTTCCCACTCTCTCGTCATAAAGTGACTATAGAACAGATATTCAAGAACACAACAAAAAACACACCTTTGTGAATTATTGATTACACCCCTGTTTGGCGCGCCATAATTTTATTAATTCGTCTTTGTATTTTTTAAAGATCGGGCAGTCGGATTGGTTGCAACCAGGTCTCCAAAAGCCACAGACCGGACAAGGATTCTCTGGTCTTTGGGGCAATTGACCCAATTGCTGTTCAATAATATTAATTGGTGGCAAGACTTCCATAACCAAATGCTACATCAAAAAAATCGGATAGGTTACAGGTATGATTTCACAATAAAATCCGGCAAAAAGCCGGATTTATACTCATGTTGTTTTCCTTTTTGTTACTACACCTATATATACAGAAAGATTACAAAAATAATTAAATTATTTTTTTGGATTGAATTCTTGATGATACAAAACATCAATCTTGGTAAAATAACAGTCAAACATGTATGAGTCATAAGATTCCTTTGAATTCCTTGGAAACGAGTGGTTCATAACGAAACAAGAAGAAGAATTAAATTGGCGCATAAGAATAAATTAAAACACACCAGCGATATGGTCTTAGGGATGCATGATGCTTTGGTATCACAGACCGGAATTATTGCAGGATTAACCTTTGCCCTGGCAGATCAACATTTGATTATATTAACCAGCATTATTTCTGCTGTATCGACAAGTTTGTCGATGGCAGCTTCGAATTATCTGGCACAAAAAACAAAAGAAGATGAATCTGCCATGACATCAGGTCTTTATACCGGTATATCTTATCTGATCACATCTGCACTATTGATCGCACCATTTGCATTGGTCATGAATAAATATTGCGCCTTTGGCACCAGCCTGTTAATGGCGATCTTGATTATATTTCTGTTTAATTATTATATTTCGCGTATACAGCACAAACCTTTTGCAAAACGTTTTTGGGAAATGCTGGCAATATGCTTTATTGTATCTGTTGTCGCATTTGCTATTGGGCGGGCTGCCGGATATTTCTTGGGTATAGATATTTAAAATGGACGACTTAGATATTTACTGTCCGCAATTCCCAAACGCCAGGGCAGATCAGCATCAGACCCTGCATAATCTATTCCAATACGTTTCGCTGCCAAAATTCTAGGTACCTTTTTACGGGGCTCTACCCAAATCTTGTGCCCCGTGGTTAGATCTATTGTATTATCTGACAGTTTTATTCCCAATGTTTTGGTAAGCTTTCCTGGGCCATCACATCCTTGTAATTCCACGGCGCGGATCAAAACCGCCGCAGCTGTCCCAGCAGGCCCCAACACAATATTAAATAACGAATGCAGACCATAACACAAATAGATATAAGCATGGCCGCCCCCGCTAAAAAGGGCGCAATTGCGTGGTGTACATTTGCCACCAAAGGCATGACACGCACGTTCAGATTCCAAATATAATTCTAATTCACAAATTCGACCGCGGATGATTTGACCCTCTTTTTCGACACAAAGGTATGCACCCAACAGGCTGCGTGCAACACGCATCGGATTCTTTAGATAAAAATCACGTTGTATGATCATGCTTTAATTTTGAATGTTTTAAATAAAATTGCAAATCAGAATTATATCCAATGAGCAAAAAATATTATTCGCTTTCCAAGGATTCTAAATCCCCGGGATAGCTTTTAATAAATTCCACCATCATTTTAATTGAACCAGGGTGCAATTCTTCTATCCGCCGCAGACCATCGGCAACCGCTTTTACTTGCTGGCGCAGGCGAATATCGCTGATTGGACAACGGCTTTTTGCGCCACGCACCCAAACACTTAGATCTTCTGTAACTGGGTATAATGGATAAGTGGCACAGTTTATCGGTTTGTAATCATTCTGGCCTGTGCACGGACGAATACAGTGCACATATTGCGGATCATCTTTGATAGACACCAAGTGATCGACAGACAAACCCGCTGCTTTTGCAGCTTTGATTTCCCATGGAAACAAAACAATAAAATTATCCCCATCTGTTTTACAGCAATTGTATCGGCATGCTGCGCAATAACGAACATTATCAATCTGCCCATTATTTGAAAAGAAATCAAGACTCTTGCCCATAGAACTTTTCTATCTTCTTTTTTTCTGAACTTGCTTTACGTGCATGTGCGTAATCTTATCTCGTAATACCATAGGTGACAACAGTGCCTTGGTTTTAAGTTTTGCAAGCTTACCCGGTACTGTATCCAAATAATATTTATAAAGTAACATTGGTGGAAATCCCAAAACTGTAAACAATCTAAAGACGTGACTCAAAGCTTCAGTCTTGTGACATAATGAAAAAGAATCCATATCTGCCAATGTTAGATTCTCGTAATTTTCGTCCATCATTAAATTTCCATGTTGTAAATCACCATGATATATTTTCTTCTTACCAACACTCATGCAGAAATGTGCAAAATCATGTATCTTTTCAGAAGATGAAGTTCTAGTTACAGTTCTTTTGTGATATTTATTTTCCAAAGCCTTGTATTCAGCAACATCAATCTCTTCCATTTTATTAATAAGACGTATTAAAATCTTAAACACTTCTATGATTTTTTGTTGAGATTTTGGTGTATTCAGCTTTCCATTTTTGGAATCACGCGTGACGTTTTCAGTAAAACTAAAACTTTTGAAATAATCATATGTTTCAAAGTATTCTGACCCAGAAAATTGCTTATAAGAATCCGGTAATTCGTGTGCCACGGTTCTAAAAACGGGAATATTATATTTATCTATTAACAAATGACTTAATTCTGCATTCAACCGGGCCGTATCTATATTATTAAAACGAAAAGTGACATCTGGCTGATTTCTATGTTTAAGACAAACAAAATATAATTTATTTACACTAGCGATATATGTTGGAGGAATAATTGCCTTGGTATCGGGATACATACTCAAAATTGTATTGATATGAATATGCTGAATAAATTCATCATAATCAATAACATGTACTTGTCTTTCACCAACAAAATTAGATTGATTATTCATAGATGTGTAACCTTTGTATTTTCACCTAAACATTAGTACAAATTTATTATAAGTCAATTAATTTATAATGAACAAAAAACCGCCAATTGGCGGTTTTAAAATTACCTTGGGATGATTCTGGCTCGATCACCGTAATTAGCGTCCAGCACGTAAACTTTTTGACCAACAGACAGCTTTTCATCAGTCCCTTGGGTCAATGTGATTGATTTACCTGAATCCAATTTTACGATATATTCGTATCCAGTCTGTTTGGACAGGCTTTGCTGTGCCTTATCACCCAAATATCCACCCAGAACAGCACCACCAACGGCGCCTATAACATTAACGGCAGAATTACCACCAATCATACTGCCAGCTGCACCACCTGCAATCCCACCGGCTAATTTACCAACTGTACCGTCAGATGTGGCAACAGTAACTGCACGGACGTTCATAATAACGCCTTCGGCAACGGTATTAACCTTGCCCGCAGCTGATGTTTCATATCTATCAGCTTCCAGATTACTGGCGCATGCGCCCAAAGTCAGCAATAAAACAGGTATCATTAAAAACTTTTTCATCGAAATCCCTCTTTCTGTGTCATAGACTATATATAATGTATCTGAATTTATAAACAAGACTTTTTTCTTATCTCAAATAAAAAACCCACCTTGCGGTGGGTTAAATCTTTATAATTGGTTTTTATGTGCACTGAATTTAGTTCTGGCGACGACCTACTCTTCCATAGCTTAAGCCAAAGTACCATCGGCGATACGGGGTTTCCCTGTCTGGTTCGGGATGGAACAGAGGGTGACTCCCGCTCAATAATCACCAGAACTAAATCCAGTAAACATCATTATTCAAAATAGTATCTGTTAAGTTCAACTTATTTGCGTTGTTTAAATTACTCTTCAAGCATTGTTTTGACAAGCAAAACAAAAGATAAAAAGTCAATGGTTCGATTAGTATGGCTAAGCTGAATCCGTCACCGGACTTACACCTGCCACCTATCAATGTCCTAGTCTAGAAC
>JAIRLP010000068.1 GCA_031259365.1 Rickettsiales bacterium | reverse complement strand
GGTAAATTAAAAGAGAACGAATACAATGGCAGAGTATCAGCGCAATTTGTTCTGGAAGATATGATCATATAAAACCGTAAAAGGAAAGGCTTTGACATGAAAGCGATGAAAAAACTGTTGGGGTGTTTGTTTGCATCTGTCATTTTGATGGGGTCAGCATTCGGTTCAGTAGATAAAAAGTTGATATCATCTGCCGAGACTTATTTGAATTCTATCACTGGATTGGCGGGGAATTTCACCCAGTTTTCAAATGGTAAAAAAGATTTGGGAACTTTTTCCATGTTAAGACCAGGCAAAGTCCGTTTGGATTACAAAGATATGCCCATTCAATTAATTTCAGATGGCAAAGATTTGTATTTCTTTGATAAATCATTGGATCAGATCACGACCGTACCTTTGACCAGTACACCAGCTGGAATTTTGGTCAGAAAAAATATTAATCTGCAAACAGCGGATATCGTTGTTACCGAAACAAATCAGGGTAAAGACACATTTTCATTAAAAATGCATATGAAAGATAATGAAGGTGTCGGTTACATGGTTGTTTTGTTTGATAACGCACCCGTAAAGTTAAATTCTTGGAGTGTTGTTGACGCCATGGGAAATCAAACCGATGTGACCTTTAATGGGTTGAAAGTAAAAACAGATTTTGAAAAAAATTATTTCCAGATCCAGCGTCACAAGACTGTGTCTACTGCGGGGGGGGACAGTTTCTATGATTAACGATGATAAACTGCAATATGCTTATGATATTTTGCATGGTAAACCATGGAAGGATCGTGCGGATTTGATTGATACATTGACATATTTGGCAAACTTCCACGAATCGTTGTGCCGTGATTATTATGATGAAGATAAAGCAATTAAGTGGGCTGAAGATATCTTTGAATTTTTTATTGTTGAAATGGGTAAATCTAAAGACCAGAAGAATGATTTATTAAACTATTCAAACTTGGATGAAGATAAACGTAAGGTTGTGATATTGTCCATATATGAAATTTTAAAAGAATACGCTTATCCGGACTTTGAAGATTTAGAAATTATATTTAGAAACGACGATACACGTATATCGGCTCGCGCGGACAGAGGTAAAACAATCACATTTTTTAATGTGGAAACTAATCCACAATTGAAAGATTATAAAAGATTGATAAATATTGCTGTTCATGAATTTGTACATCTTATGCAGTCAACGCCAAGAACGACTTTGCCAAAGAATGTGGTGGATATGGCACAAAAATACTATTGTTCATTTGCAGCTTTTGATAAATTTGATGTGAAAGATTTGACAAGCAAGGCATGGCGAAATAATGTAATCGAGAAAGAAGCAATCACCATTGGTGAATACATTGAAGATAATTTGAATATATAATGTTTGGAATCAGTTGGGCGGAACTTTTAGTTATCTTATTAGTAGCGGTGCTGGTTATCCCGGCAAAGCACTGGCCTGATGTTGCCAGATTTTTGGCCAAGTGTGTAAAGTTTATTCGCGATCTGATTTGGAAAATTTCTGATGCGACTGAAAACATCAAAGATCAGATTGATCTGGAAAAACCAATTGATGATTTAATCAAAAGTACAACTGATGATGTGTTAAGCAGTTTTTCAACAGTTATTCCAGGGAATCAAAAGCGCGTGCTGGAAAAGAAAAAAACAACCACGAAGAAGAAATCCGTTCCCAAAAAAAGTAAAGCAGGGGGCAAGAAATGACAAAAACCCCGGTAAAAAAAAACACAGAACCACAAAAGTTAACATTGATGCAGCATTTTGCAGAATTGCGTCGTCGTATTTTATGGACATTGCTGATCTTTGTCGCTGCTTTTGGTTCGGGTTGGTTTGTGGCGCCTTATTTACAAGAATTCTTAACGCAACCCCTGATGTCAGTCTGGCCTGATGGGGCTATGTTGTATACAGGCTTGGCAGATGGTTTGTTGATCCAGTTTTCATTATCAACTTTGGTCGCGATTTTGATCACATTGCCTGTGGTTCTATGGCATGTTTGGGCATTTGTGTCACCGGGTCTTCACGAAAATGAAAAGAAATTAATTCTGCCGATTCTGATTTTATCGCCACTTCTATTTATTACAGGCGCAGCATTTGCTTTCTATGTTTTGTTTCCAATTGCGTTTAAATTCTTTGTGTCAATGAACCAATCTTCACCGGTTCCATCTGTTCTGTTGCCGACTGTTAAAGATTATCTGTCATTTGCAATTGGTTTGTTAAAAGTTTTTGGAATTGCGTTTCAAATGCCTTTGGTTTTGGTTTTATTAAACAGGTTGGGGATATTGCCACGCAAAGTTGTTACTCGTGCACGTCGATATGCGATCGTAATCATTTTTGTCGCAGCTGCCATTTTGACACCACCTGATATTGTATCCCAGTGTTTATTGGCAATTCCAATGTGGGGATTGTTCGAATTAAGTATTTTATTTATGAAAAAACCGAATGCGGATTAAGTCTTTATTTTCTTCATACAATATTAGCATCAACACAGCCTACAATCGTTTTATTTAAACCTTTTTTATGATATAATTTAGACATGAAAAAGATCGTTGGATTTTTTGGCCTGTTTTTCTTGGCTGTTTTATCGGCTTGTGATTTACAACCTAAAATAATCGCGCTGCCAGATTCTGTTGGCGACTTTATTTCAACAAGATATCCTGCATTGTTGGCTGATCCAGAAGAACAGCCTGAGATTTATAATTCTGCTGCAACTGACTATGGGGTTTATGCGTCGCCAGAAATGTACGGCGCCCCGGGGGCAGATGATTATATTTTATATGCCAGCGTTGATGATTATGTATTAAAGCCAACTGTGACCCCGGCGCAAACCCCCGTCTATGGCGGCGAGCCGGTTGTTGCAATGACACCGGTTGCCGAAGCTGTACCAGATGATTATTTGATGATACCTGTGTATGATGCGTCTGCTCATGCCCAGTTGCAACAGGTTGAAATTGTTATTCAAAAGGGCGATACTCTGTATTCGCTGTCCAAAAAATATTCTTTATCCATTG
>JAIRLP010000020.1 GCA_031259365.1 Rickettsiales bacterium | reverse complement strand
ATATGTCGTCTGAATCCATAAAAGCGATTAATTCAGTACTCGCATGTTTTAATCCAGTATTTCGTGCAGCGGAAAGCCCCCCATTTTTCTGTTGGATTACCTTGATACGATTGTCGCGCGTCGCATATTCTTTCAAGATTTGCGTACTGTTATCAGTACTGCCATCGTTGACACATATTATTTCAATCTCTTTCAGTGTTTGCCCAATAATACTGTCCAGACATTTGGCCAGATATTTTTCAACATTATAAATTGGGACAATTACAGATATTTTTGGCCTTTGTGCCATGATAACCCCTTTTATTATTTGGCAATGTGTATAGTGATTAAACCGCAAAGAATTTTATATGCTTTTTCATCCTGGGTGGTTTTTGTTTTGAAGAATAATCGTGAAATTAATACCGCGAAATATTGCAATTTTACCCACAGCGATTTTGGATATATTATTTTTTTAAGTCGAAGAATGTCCCTGGCGGATAATCCATCCATATAAATCGCGTTATTTTCATATACAGGCTTGAATTCGGTGCCAAATGCGGCCTTGAATTCTTGTTTTGGCGCACCAGATAAACGTCCACTGTTCCATAAATAGTTATTCAGTTTTGAGCGGTTTAAAATCTGGGTTAAACGTTTTGATCCGGGCATATTATTTTTTGCCCAAGCATCAGTATCATGATGAGAATCGCACACAGCGAATATTTTATTATTATTTTTGTCTGAATTATTTGCATGTTTGCGATAATGTAATAATACCTTTGGCAAGAAATAAAATCGTTGTGCCGGAATTAACGATTTAGGCTTGAATCCCATGTCTTGAAATGATGCACCGGGTGTTTCTGGAAATCGCACATTCTTTTTTCGTACCATGTCGGTTCTATAAATAGCTGTCCAAATACTTGGGTGACCGGTCCATATTATTTCTGGATATTCCATTGGGGTAAAGATTTTATTATGTAATTTTTTTTGTATACCATAATCCCAAGATTCGCTTTCTTTGCCCGTATCTGAATCAAAGAATACAAAATCAGCTTTTACAACATCTGCATCGTTTTCTTTTGCGGTCTTATATAACTCTTGGAACATATCTGGTTCTGCCCAGTCATCAGATTCAACAATCCCAATGTATTCACCAGTGGCCGCATCAAAACCACGGTTCATTGTTTTACCATAGCCTTCGTTTGGTTTATTTATCACAACGATACGATTATCTTTGTCGGCATAACTGGTTATAATATCCAAAGAGCTATCAGTCGAACCATCATTGACCAAAATGATTTCGATTTCTTTTAATGTCTGATTAACAATTGAATCCAAACATTCATTCAGGTATTTTTCAACATTATATATTGGTACGACAATGCTGACTTTGGGTTGTTTTTTCATTTTATATCTCCTGTGCCAGTTTTAGTGCTGCCGCAACAGCTTTATCCATGTCATAGTATTTGTAATGCCCCAAACGTCCCAAGAAATACACATTGGTTTTCTTTTGCGCCAGTTTCAGGTATTTTTCATACAAATCGGCTGTCTTTTCATTCGCAATTGGGTAATAACGATCATTTTTTCCGTTTTCAAATGCTTCGGGATATTCATACGATACGATTGTCTTTTTTGATTGATCATTCAAAAAGTGCTTGTACTCGCCAATACGGGTAAAATCATAATTGTTGGGATAGTTAACCACCGCAACATCTTGGAATTTTTCATAGTTGTATTCGATAAATTCAAAGCGTTCTGATCGATAGGGTAATTCCCCGTGTTGATAATCAAAGAATTCATCAATACTGCCAGTCCAGAAAATCTTGTCATACTGAGATGCCATGGCTTTTTTATATGGTGTCTTTAACTTTACGCGGATGTTTTTATGATCCAACATATTGTTTATCATTTTGGTATATCCGCCGATTGGGATTCCTTGGTATTTATCTTGGAAATATCGATCGTCACGTGAAATATATACTGGTACGCGTCCTGAAACCGATGGATCAATTTCATCTGGGGTTTGTCCCCATTGCTTCAAAGTATATTCCAAGAATATTTTATCATAAATATATTGGGCCAAGAATTGTAAATCTTTGTCGTCTTTTTTGCGCAGTTCCAGAATAGGTACTTTGGTATTCAAGGCAAAATTATCCAACAGTTTTTGTTCAATTTTATCAGCAATATTTCTTGGGAACAAACTGTGCAAAGAATTAAGGTTGAAAGGAATAGGGACGATTTGACCATCTATTAAGCCACGAACTTTATGTTGATACGGATACCATTGGCAAAATCCGGAAACGAAATCCCATACATTTTTATCAGATGTATGAAATATGTGGGTGCCGTATTTATGTACAAAGATACCATCTTGGTGATAATCATAAATGTTCCCAGCGATATGATTTTTTGAATCAATGATAACAACGTTGTGGCCATCATCCGCAAGTCTTCTGGCCAGTGTTGCCCCGGATATTCCGCATCCCACAATAAGATTTTTAGCCATCATGGCTTATCCCCTTGGTAAAAGACAACCACCAATGGAAAAATTGGTGGTCGGGGAGTTGATAAATCACCTAAAAGAAATGACTCCGCACTGCTTTCGGGAAGACCCCTATTGTATATACAAGCGGCTCCCCGATCAAGACAGTGCGGGGATATAAGAAAAGGTGCGCATATCGCACCCATCTATAATCGTGCGGATCACATATGAATTTCATTCATATGGCTTTTAGGAGAGCTTATCACAGCCCCGAACCAACATCCCT
>JAIRLP010000093.1 GCA_031259365.1 Rickettsiales bacterium | reverse complement strand
GAACCGAAGTTCAAAACTGGATGACCAAATATTACAACATGCCAGGTGCTGAACGCATGGCAAAGCTGGGCAAAATTAAAAAGGTAAATACACGTTCCGCGAAAATGCCAAGAACAATTAATGGTAAATCCATAGAAACAGCACAAAGCGAAACTTGGACAGAAAAAAAATATGTTGGGGAAACTGAAAAGAAAATTGCTCAGTTCAAAAAAGCAATTCGTACCGGCAGTACCAAAATAGCCAGAAATCTATTGGAAGATCGTTCATTTAAAAAGAAACTGACCGAATCAGATTATGGTCGTTTGGCAGGACGTTTGTCTTTTATCTATTATACCAACGGCGAATATGAATTGGCCAAGAAATGGGGTTTTATTGCGGCTGATGCAAAATCTGAATATGGTTTGTGGGCAATGGGTTTATTATATTTTAAAGAAGAAAAGTATAAAGAAAGCCAAAAGTATTTTAGCGAAATTCTGAAATTGCAACAGGTCAACGACGCACGTAAAACCGAAGCTGCTTTCTGGGCTGGGCGGGCCGCGGAACATAACGATGATAAAAAAAGTGCAAAGAAATATTGGAAAATTGGGGCGGAACATCCAATGGCTTTCTATGGCGCATTGTCTTCTATTATGTTGGGTTATATTCCTTATTATGAATTTTTTGAAGCAGATGCAGAAGATGAAGATATTGAAGAACTAAGCGGAACAAAATATGGCAAACGTGCCTTGGCTTTGTTGCAGATCAAACAAAAGGCCCGCGCAGAAGAATATCTGAAATTCTTAATCACAGCCGATGCATCAGATAAACTGTTGCATGCTGTTAATTCTGTGGCCACAAATTATGCTTTGCCTCGTGTTTCTATACAGGTCGCAGGTGTGGTTCGTGATCGTGGTATTATGGAAATTAACAGCGACATTATCTATTCAGCGCAATATCCATTACCAGACTGGGAACCTTTGGGTGGCTGGTCTATTGACCGTGCGTTGTTGTTCGCAATCACAAAACAAGAATCAGGATTTAAAACCAACGCAAAATCTGGCGCTGGGGCAAATGGCGTTATGCAATTAATGCCAGGCACTGCAAGATTGGTCGCAAGATCTCAGAAAATGAGCATGTCTGACATCGATATGTCTAATCCAGCACATAACATGTTCTTGGGACAACAGCATATTGTGGATTTGTTGGCTCATCCAAATATTAATAATAATATTGTTAAAATGTTGGCTTCTTATAACGCTGGTATGGGAATGATGACCAAATTTGAAAAAACATTCGATACATCCGATCCATTGTTGTATATCGAAAGCTTCCCAGCGTATGAAACACGTGGTTATATCAAACGCGTTATGTCTAACCTGTGGTTATATCGTGCCAAACTGGAACAACCATTAACCACCATGAAGGATCTGGCCGATGGCAAATGGCCGTTGTATAACAGTGAAGATGACTATGTGAAGCAGCAGATCATGGATCGACTGTCTATCTAACGAAATTGATTATAATGGGTATCTGCTTGTTTAAACCGCCGGTCATGTATGTCCAATACACTCCCTTTGGTTTAAACGTCGCATATGCACTATTCTAATCAATTTTTTGATTCTTAGGATTGTATATAATTATGAAGACAACTGCTGATTTTTCTTTTGAACGTGAATCTGGATTTAAATTGGTGGCAGGTGTTGACGAAGCAGGGCGCGGCCCATTATGTGGTCCGGTTGTTGCAGCAGCTGTGATTTTTCCATCCTTTGATATTGATATCCCTGTTATTATTACCGATTCGAAAAAGATGACCCATATTCAACGTGCAGCAGCATTAGAATGGATCAAAGAAAACACAATTTGGTCAGTCGCCGAATGCAGTCCGGATGAAATCGATGAATTAAATATTTTATGGGCTTCCATGTTGGCAATGAAAAGGGCCTTGGGTGGATTATCACAACAGCCTGAATTTGCGCTGGTGGATGGAAATAGATTACCAAAAGATATCACAGGGCTGGCGGTGGTCAAAGGGGATGCTAAATCATTATCTATTGCCGCCGCATCTATTATTGCCAAGGAAACACGTGATCAGATAATGACTGAATTGGCTGCCCAATATCCAGAATATGGTTGGGACAAGAATGCGGGGTATCCAACCGCATCTCATTTGCAAGCCATCGAAAAGTATGGTATAAATCAGCATTACCGGAAAACTTACAAGCCAGTAAAGGATTTGTTATGCCGCAAATAAAAAAACTGGATTCTTCTTTGGCTGGGAAACCCGATTCGGAACAGCTTCGTCTGTTGATGAGGTATTATGATATAGTTACCAAAAAGACAGACGTGCCTTTGACGACCAAGGAAACAAGATTGCTTAGCTTATCGTCGTTTATAACTTTGTTTCCGATCGTGGCTGTCTTGATGATGGGTTATGATAATTGCAAAAGCCCAAATATAAAGATTGGTTTGGGCGTTGGAATTGCACTCTCGCCGTACTGGTTGAAAGTTGCGGGAAAAAATATTTATGGCCAAATTATCCGGCAAAGGATGTTCAACCGTATCAAGCCGCATATCAGGGATAAAGACAATAAAGAGTTATTAAAGCTTGGCGTCGGCAAAAACCTGATGATTCGGGACTATTTCTTTTTCAGACAAAATCCTTTAAAAATAAAAGGCGCTTGAATAATTCAATTCCGTAGAAGCTGGTCATGCTGGCAATTCGCTGTTTGCCGGCGGTATTCGCATTTTATTCCCATTTGGCCGCGCCGCCAATACCGGCACTGTTAACACGGTCGGCGCATGCGGCCGCGCATGAAGTCAAACAATTATCACTGCTGGAATGACCCGAATAATTCCAAGCCAGCACCCATGACGACCATTTCCCAGATACAAATGTTTCGGGGTCTGTATCCGGATCTTTGGAAAAGCTGCACCAGCAATAAACGCCGCCGTCGCAATCGGCTTCGTCCGTGGGCGCGGTGTTTGTCTGGCGGCATGCCCATGTCAGTGCGCGGATGCCATAATTGTTCGGCCGCGCCTTGTGCTCTACTTTTCCATTGACAACCGTTCCCCCGCTTTTAGTGCCGTCCCAGGCCGTATATTCGCCCCTTGAAACGTAATAACACGTCGAGCCC
>JAIRLP010000021.1 GCA_031259365.1 Rickettsiales bacterium | reverse complement strand
CAGTTTTTTAACGGCTTTTAACGACACCACGTCGAATTCACCCAATTTGTCTTTTATCGCCTGTCGAATCTATGTCAGCCCCATTAAAATAATTCTGGTTGGTTTCTGCTTGTTTTTGTCGTTTCCATGTACACCTCACATCGCCAAAATCGTCGCATAACCCGAACCACAATCATTTTCTTTCCAAGTTTTGACGGATATCATCCATCTAAAGATTGGTGGAGCTGTGGGGTACCGCCCCCCAGTCCAAAACGACTATTCCACAACGGATTCAGAATCATCCCTGCTTGCGCAGCATGATTATTATAATCTTTCCTGTGGAAATTGCAAGTTTTAAGGTTATAATGGATCAAAATTAAGGATTAATGATGAAACCGCGTGGATAAACAAAAAGCGGGGCGCGTTATTAGCGCAGAGCTGATTTGTGCCTTATAAGGTTCCGCGGTTCATAGAGAAATTAAACGTAAATCAAGAGTAATACGAGTGAAATTCTTAGACAGAGCAAAGATTTTTATCAAAGCAGGTGACGGCGGAAATGGTTCTGCTGCGATGCGTCGTGAAAAGTATATTGAATATGGTGGCCCATATGGTGGTGACGGTGGTCGTGGGGCTGATGTTATCTTTCGCAGCGTTCCAAATGTTAACACATTGATTGATTATCGCTTTAAATCCACATTCCGTGCAGAAAATGGCGAACCTGGTTCTGGCAAAGGACGTACTGGGGCATCGGGTGAAACAATGATTTTGCCAGTTCCGACTGGTACGGTTATTATGTCTGAAAACGAAGAATTTGAATATGCAGACTTGAATAAAGACGGTATGGAATATCGTGCGGCCCGCGGGGGTAATGGCGGTTGGGGTAATTTGCACTTTAAAAGCCCGACCAATCGCGCACCGCGTCAGGCCAATGATGGTCTGCCAGGCGAAGAACGTTATTTGGTTCTGCGTTTAAAATTGATCGCTGACATTGGTTTGGTTGGTTTTCCAAATGCGGGTAAATCTACATTGTTGGCGGCGGTTACTGCGGCGCGTCCAAAGATCGCTAATTACCCGTTTACAACGTTGAATCCACAGTTGGGCGTTATGTATGCTCATAATCGTGAATTCGTGCTGGTGGACTTGCCAGGCTTGATCGAAGGTGCGCATACTGGTGTTGGCCTGGGTGACAGATTCTTGGGGCATGCAGAACGCACAAAAATGATTTTGCATGTAATCGATGGTACCGAAGAAGATTGGGGTGCACGTTACAAAGCAATCCGACATGAAATGGATTCATATGGTGGCGGTTTGTTGAATAAACCAGAAATGGTTGTTATCAATAAAATCGATTCCGTCGATGAAGACATTTTTAAAGAACGTATGGATGCCTTTAAAAAGTCATTCGGACGTAAGAAAAAGCCAGGGATAATGGCCATCAGTGCAGCCGGTCAGATAGGGGTGAGAGAGCTTATCACAACCATAGAAAAGAAATTCTTGGAGATAAAAGATGACGCAAAATCAAGCCCGACCACAGGCGAATAAGCTTGCCGAGTATTATGACAAAGAAACAAAGACTTTTGATTTAGAAGCTAAATATAATTTGTATGAAGCAGCCGTGGCCAAAGGAACTGTTGCTTATAAATCGAACGGTCAATCAGTGCCTTTGATTCTAAAGAATTTGGAAGATGTTGATTTTGTCGGGGGCCTGTGGCGTGTGCAAAATCATTTTAACAGTAAAATTCATCATATTCGTGATCGTGAATTTGTTCTGGGCGCACAACTAACCGAAAAACAGTTGGCCGAATATGAAATTAAATTTTTTAAATATTACAAAGCTGCAATGGTTTCTGAAAACTGCTATGGCAGCAGAACAACCGGTTATAATTGTATCGTTGCGAACTTTCACAAATATTGGGCGTATGGAAATAATATTTCACAAGCGCGCGCTTTCTTGGCGGTCAAGGTTCTAGATGAATATACCAGACGTTTGTACGACTTGTATTCATCTGTCGCAAAAAAGTTGACCAAGCAGAAGAAAAGAATATCGAATTTTCTGGTAAAACAGGGCTGTTGCAGGCATCTGTAAGGGTTATGCCCAAAGGCGGTTTTATACCGCCGTTTTTTGCTTCAAAAATTTGCAATTTGTTTTAAATCTGATATGATTCAAATCGGATTAAATGAAAAGGAGAAAACAATGGCTATATCATTAAAAGGGACTCAGACAGAAAAGAATCTGTTGATTGCGTTTGCGGGTGAATCACAGGCACGTAATCGTTATACATTCTTTGCTTCTCAGGCTAAAAAAAACGGTTTCGAAGCGATTTCAAAGATTTTCTTGGAAACCGCTGAACATGAAAAAGAACATGCATCTCGTTTATTCAAATTCTTGGAAGGTGGCGAATTGGAAATCACATATTCTTTTCCAGCTGGTAAGATCGGTACAACTTTGGAAAACTTGCAGGCTGCTGCATATGGCGAACACGAAGAAAATACAGATATGTATCCAAAATTCGCACAGACTGCCGCCCAGGAAGGTTTCGAAGCTGTTGCTGAAATCTTGAAAAACATCGGTTACGCAGAACGTTACCACGAATCTCGTTTCCGTGCTTTGATCGAAGCTATTGAATCAGGCACATTATTCAAACAAGATAAAATCGTTATGTGGCGTTGCACAAACTGTGGCATGTGGCACATCGGAACCGAGGCCCCAAAAGTATGCCCAGCATGTTTGCACCCGCAGGGTTACTTTTTAAGTGAAGCTTTGGCATCCAAATGCGACACAAACGAAGGATTTTATGAATACACAAATATTGATTAATCCACCTAGTTAGATAATGAAATACTTAACCGACAGAAATGTACCTTATTTAGACCGTCACCCCGGCGCAGGCCGGGGTCCGGAACCAGGTTCTTGTTTTGACATTTAATAACTGTCAAAATAAGAACAGGGGTCACTTGTTTATATATACAAGAGATTCCCGCCATCTGGCCCCGCGGGAAACAGTTGTTTTTCGCGGGTGATTCTTTGCCTGAATGACGAGAAAGATACATTCCTGACACTTGGGCATAATAAAAAAATCCCACAATATCCTGCCCGCAAAGATATAGTAGTTTTTGCGGGACCTGGAACGGGATTTTTTTATTTGCTTAGATTTTTTCAGTTTTTAATTCACCGCCGACATAAAATTTGTATTCTTGTGGGACAAAGTGCAAAAGGGCATAATTCGCATCATCAGCACCAGAATACCCATATACTTTGTAATCATCTTTCCAGTATTTGTTTTTTTGTTCTGTGTCATTGATAATTTCAATTTCGCCAAATAAACGAACCGCATGCCTGTTTCCAGGGTTAAAGTAATATAAACAGACTTTTGGATTTTTTAACAACTGTTGATATTTTGGTGATTGCTTGTTTGTCATGAAGTGCAAATTTAAATCAATTGCATCTGTATTCATGCCATTCATTACATGGCGTGTTTCCGGATAACCGTCCAACGAAATTGTAGCCAGTTGCAATGAATCGCAAGCCTTTACAATTTCCAGGATTGATTGTAATGTTTCATTAGTCATTTTTTATCTCCAGTTCATCAAGTGCTTTTTCCAGTTTTCGCAAAG
>JAIRLP010000007.1 GCA_031259365.1 Rickettsiales bacterium | reverse complement strand
TATCAGACAGCCATGCATCATGGTCATACAAGCCAACGGCGTATTTAACACCAATGTCATCACAGTATTTTATTTGTTCCGTCAAGCGTTTTTGATATTCCGTATCTGGATAGATGTTTGGATTATAGAACAGAACGATAAAATCAGAAATGCCAGGAATGTCACCGCCAGCCAATTGCTTGATCGCGCCACAAGAACATGGCGCGCAGCAAGAAACTAAAACTAAACGTGTATCAGACATTATTTGCCTTTTATTTTGAACTTTTGTTTGGCTTGTTCAATTACTTTTTGGATGCTGGCGACGCTTTCACCCGAATCCAACGAAATAAATACAGATACACCACTGTGGTTCATATTCATAATCAGCGCCCGGGTGTTATCAAATATGTATTTCCCAAAATAGCAATCATATTCTATTTCACATTTTGATTGGTTGATACAGTTATTGCACGCAAAAGCAACCGGTAAAAAGCTGTTCTGTCTGTATGTTTCACCGCTGTCTTTGCTAATATATATAATTTTCTGTCGGGTCATTTTTATATTCTTTTATGCATGTTATCTTCACCCAAGGAATATGGGTCGCCGGAATGAAATTTCCACCCCAAGGCGACCTTTATTTATCAAAGTTTTTTAGAATTTATATTCGGAACCGATTTCGATGTCACTGCCCAGTTCGACAATGTTGTCAGCGTCCGATCCGATCCCAAGTTCAGCTGCGCTTAGCATCATGCCAAACGATTCAACATTCTGTACGGCGCGTTTTGTGATTGGTTTCTTGGCCCCTGGCAGGATTGCGCCAACCTTGGCCAAAACCCCGACGAATCCGGCACGTACATTAGGCGCCCCACATACAATTTGCAATGGGGATTCTTCCGCCGCGTCGACCTTTAATACAGACAAACCTTCCTTGGTTGGATGCGATGCCACTTCCAAGATCTTGGCCACAATAATCTTTGGCGTATCCGCAGGCTTTTTAGAATATTTTTCGGTTAATTCAGTTACACGCGCATCATCAATACGTTCGAACAGATTTTCGGGCACAGCGAATTCATCCCCTGGGTTGATTTCATGTGTAAATTCCTTTGGCCATATAAAATATTCTTTGTCATAAATAGATCTGTTTTTGATAAAAATATTTTTTATTTTTCTGGCCGCATCAGGGATAAATGGTTCACAGACCCGTGCATAAAAATCAATCATACGAAGACATTCTGTTAAAACAGCACCCGCCTGTTCGGAATTATTATCTTTTATCAGTTGCCATGGTGCCAGACCGCTTAAATATTCATTGCCAAACGCCCACATGCTGCGCAAAATTTCAATAGATTTTCTGAATTCGCATTTATCAAGCACAGATGTTAACTCAGCAAGCTTGCTGTTTAGTTCTGCCTTTACAACATCAACACTGTTTGGCAAGTTTTTCATAACTGCAGGGACCTTGTTTCCAAAATTCTTTTCAGTTAATTTGGTTACACGTGATACAAAGTTACCCAACATGCCATTCAAATCTTTGTTCACAATTTCAGCAAAGCGTTTAATTGTAAAATCAGTATCGTCAGTTTCCGGGATCGACGCTATCAAGGCATAACGCCATGCATCACTGGATGCGTCATGTATTGCATCATTCAAAAAGATTCCATTACCGGTTGATTTAGATATTTTTGCACCTTCGAAATTCAAGAAATTAAAGGCCTTTAATACATCAACTGTTTTCCAATTGTCGTTCATTGCCAATTCTTGGGATGGGAAAAATACAGCATGGAATGCAACGTTGTCCTTACCCATAAACTGCGTATAATGACAATCATCATTCTTCCACCAGTCTGCCCAATGTTCTGCAGCGGCCTGGGAAATAGAAACGTATCCCCAAGGGGCGTCAAACCATACATAAAAAACCTTGTTTTCATATCCTGGTTTATTAACAGGAATTCCCCATTTCAAATCACGTGTAATTGGTGTGTCACGCAGACCTTCATCCAGCCATTTGTGCGCGATTGTCATTGCGGTCTTTGGCCAACCAACACGAGAATCAATCCATTCCTGCAAACGGTCCTGCGTGGCGCTGGCACGGAAATACAGATGTTTTGTTTCGCGCATTTCCACAGGTGAATCTTCGGTGATTGCACTGTGTGGGTTGATCAGGTCGCTTGGTTCCAGTGTGGATGCACATTTCCCACATTCGTTTCCGTATGCCTTGTCATAGCCACATTTCGGACAAGTACCTATAACAAAACGATCGGCCAAGAACATTTCATCTTTGATGGAATAAGGCTGAACAGATACCTTTTCTTCAATCAAGCCAGCTTCGTCCAAACGTGTGAACAATGATTGAATTAATTTTTCATGTAATTGAGTATGAGTTCTGCCATACAAATCAAACGACAATTTGAAATTATCCACAGCTTCGATATGTGCAGCACGATATTTATCGACGTATTGTTCGACAGGAATACCTTCTTTCATTGCGCCGATTTCGCTGGTTGTACCATGTTCGTCCGCACCGCATACGAACAATACATCACGATTCATCGCGCGACAAAAACGTGCATATACATCAGATGGTAACAAACATCCAACCATATGACCGATATGCAGGTTGTAATTAACATACGGTAATGCAGAAGTTATAAGGTATTTGTTTTTCATTTTACTGTCTCTTGTGTTTTTAATCTTAATTATTTTTTATAAAAACAGACGCCAACGGGGGCGCCCAGTGAATCCCGTCGAATAGACAGATAGTATAAAGGAATATTTTATATATTTAATTGGTAAAAAGAAACAAATAACAGCAAATTTTTATTTGAACGTAATTTTATACGTACTGCATAAAAATTCTTGTTCTTTGTTTAATTTTTCTGTCGTACATAAATAGAATATTCCTTTATTCTATCTGTTTAAAATTAACTGTGCATTCGCATCTGCTTTCTGTTCCTCGTGCGGGTTTAAATAAGTGGTGGGTGTGATTGGGATTGGCCCAACGAGACGGTTACGAGGTTGCACGTAACGTTTCTACTCACCATTCACCATTTTTACTTTTTCGCTCAATTGCCAGGAATGTATCTTTCTCGTCACATCGGCATTGAATATGACATTTGATAACTGTCAAAACAAGAACCGGTGCTCAGTACTATTAAATTGACAAGAACTTGGTTCCGGACCCCGACCTGCGCCGAGGTAACGGTCTAAATAAGGTACATTCCTGGCAATTGAGCATACTTTTTTATCTGGTGGGTGTGATCGGGCTCGAACCAACGACCTCTACGATGTCAACGTAACGCTCTAGCCAACTGAGCTACACACCCGTAAGTGTTTGGGATTGGGGTTTGACGAACCAACGACTTCTACGATGTCATCGCAACGCGGCTGTCCAACTGAACCACACACCCGAACGTCCCGGATTATAACAAACACAAATTTAATTGCAAATAAAAATGGCGAGAACGACGTATTTTTACACTTGGTCAAAGCCAATCTGATAAACCCCGGTCCTACGATTATCAAATCATTTTTTCGTATCTGTCACCCCGGTGCTGGACACTGGGGCCCATTTAACACAGTTTAATGCTTTATTACCTGGGTCCCGTGGTCAAGCCACGGGATGACAAGTGTGCAAAGGCTTGGTTGGGCAAATGCCAAACGTATCATTGTCACCGCGACCTTCGCGAGCACCTAGGTAACCTGAAAACAAAAAATGATATAAATCTTTAAACAATATAAATTTTCAAAAGCAGGATGAGGGTGGTGTATTTTTACACTTGGAGAGAGAATAATACAATACTCCCATGAGAAAACCACCGCAAAAATTGGGTGGCTGGAGGCGCGAACTATAACATAAGTAACAGTGCCCATATTCAGGTGGCAAGCCACCGTTATTTTGGGACACTCCAGCCACAATATGTGCAAATTAATGCACAACACCTGTTGCAAAGTAACATTTTTGATGTCATTTGCAAGTAACTGAAATTTGCTTATGCCCGTATGGGCACTTACCTTTGTTCTTGGGTTTACGACCCCAGGCATTAGTTAAGCGTTCCAATGCTTCGACATGAGTTATAGCATAATCAGATGAATCGTGGCAACAGTAAAAGAATCGGCATGTTGCCGGTTTTGATTATTTTGCGGTCTTTAACGGCGCAACAATAATAGATTTAGTTCTTTCATCTGGTTTAGACTTAGATTCCAAAGTACCTTTGCCGCCGATTGCATTAACGATCTTGGCGAACAATTCTGGAACCGCGTCTTTACCGCGAGCCAGAACTTTTTTGGATCCTTTGGTCATAACTGAAACCTTGACATTGTTCCCATCTTCCAAGAATTCAAACACCTTTTTCATTTTGATGTTGAAATCGTTTTCTTCGATAAATGGTTTAACCCAGACTTCTTTCATTTCTGTGGTTTTCTGATTTTTTTTGGCTTCGCTTGCTTTTTTCTTTTGTTCATATTTGAACTTGCCGTAATCCATAATCTTGGCGATTGGGGGTACGTTTGTCGCATTGATTTCCACCAAGTCCATGCCACTATCAACAGCCATCTGAAAAGCCTGTGGTGTGGGCATTATGCCCAGGTTCGCCCCGGTTGCGTCAATGACTTGCACGCTTTTGGCAAAAATCTTGTTATTCATGCGCGGACCAAGGTCACGGCGGTTATCACGATTAAATGTTGGTCTAATTGTAGGCTCCTTTGATAATCTATGAAGATATTATAACGATTCTTGTGGTTTTTTCAACAATTTTTCCAGTTTTTGTAATGCTTCCCATGCATCTTTTTTTGCATCCACTTTTAACATTAAATAATTTGGATGATAGATTGGGAATACAGGAATTCCGTCCACCGTTGCAAATAGATTGCCATGATCTTTTGGTAATTTGGCATTTGCAATTTCTGATGCAGTTAAAATTCCCAACGTCAATATTGCTTTTGATTTTAATAAAGATAAAGCACGATCCACAAATGGTTTTGCCAGGTCTAATTCTTCGCGTGATGCTGTGCGTCCACCAGGTGTACGCCAGAATACAAGCGGTACAATGGATACATTGTCACGAGACAATCCAATCGCAGACAGCATTTTATTCATCAATTCACCCGCTGCCCCGGTTAATATTTTTGCATTATCATCGTCGTCCGCCCCTGGTGCATCTGTAATGATCAATAAATCACTATTTGTAAAATGTGGCAAGACTGTATTTTTTACAAATTGTTTCAATGGATGATTAAATGCCGAAATTGCAGTACATAGCGCGGTTGTATCAGCGGCGCCGTTTGCAGATTCCACCGCAGAAGATAAAACCACAGGACGTAATGCCGGGATCATAGTGTCTGATGCTGTTGAACTGCCCGCTGGTGTTGAAGGCGCTGCTTCAATAACAGAAGATTCCTGTGATATGGTGTTTTGTTTTTTCGACGGTCCTGTTAAACCTTGGTTTTCTGACAGTTCCCATCTTACGCCTGATAATTCCAAATCGCGTAAAGAATTTAGTCCCATTTTGCCTTTTTCCTTGATTCTACGAACATTTTGATATAGACTAACAAATGAATAACAAAAATACAAGGGAGTATTTTCATGAAAATCAAAAACTTGGCTATGTTGGCTGCAACTGCAGGATTATTGGCCGCATGTGGTGGTTCAAACATCGTTGAACCAGCTGATATGAATGGCCAGAAAGTTTTCTTCGCGTTTGATTCATCAGACATTTCTGAAGAAGCAAAAGACAACTTGTTGGGTCAGTCTTTGTACATGAAGAATCACAAGGATACAAAAGTCCAGATCGCAGGTAACTGTGACGAACGTGGTTCAACAGAATACAACTTGGCATTGGGTGCACGTCGTGCAAACGCTGCAAAGACTGTGTTGGTTAAAGACGGCATAGAATCCAGCCGTATCTCTACTATTTCTTATGGTAAAGAACGTCCAGCTGTTAAGGGCACAGGCGAAAAAGTTTGGGCTCAGAACCGTAATGCAACAACATCTGTTAAATAATGGTATTGTTGCTAAAAGATTAAACCCGCCAGATCCAGGTCCAGCGGGTTTTCTTTTGTTTAATACTCAAGTGCCAGGAATGTACCTTATTTAGACCGTCACCTCGGCGCAGGCCGGGGTCCGGAACCAAGTTCTTGTCAATTTAATAGTACTGGGCACCGGTTCTTGTTTTGACACTTATTAAAATAAAATGTCAAAACAATTCAATGCCGGTGTGACGAGAAAGATACATTCCTGACAATCGAGCGTTGTTTAAATAGTTATTTGGATTTGAAAAACAAATAGTAAATATTCATTCCCAGCTTTTTATCAAAGTATTGTTTAAGTTCAATATAGGGCTGTAATAATTCTATCGGCATCTTTATGATCTTATTTCGGAATTGACATTCATGGCTTTGACGGTTTTCAAAACCAGCGACGCGCTGTTCATGTGTAACGATACCGTTCTTGTCTGCCGTAGAATCAGCCAAGTGGATGATCAAATCTTCTTCTTGCAGCGGGTTTGTTGCCACATGGTCTAATACAAACCGGAAGTCTTGTTTGTTGCCCGGGAACTTGTTTTCATATAACGATACCTTGTTCCAAGGAAATTCATGTAATAATGCTGCGCGTGCAGCAGTGGGATCTTTATCTTTTGACAATTTCTACCCCAAAACACCATGAAATCTACCCAACATTGATTCTGGTGATTCGTCTATCTTGGAGATATCATGCAACAAGGCTGAAATATAAACCCTTTCTGCGTCTATTCCTGATATCTTTGATGCAATACCGCGGGCAACATCTGCCACACCCTGGACATGATTGTTATACATGTACAAAGTATCTGGCGCACGCCCCAATGATACCCATCTGTTTCCAACGGCAGTTATCATGTCTTGTGCTTGTTTTGTGGTCAAAGATAGTCGAAATCCTCTTTATTGTTCCCAGGATTATATTAAATCTGTAACAGATTTTATAAAATAGATTCATTCGTTTTTTGAATGGGATTAATCATGCGGTATTTTATTACCACATTTTGTGATGTGTTTTGTCTTGAAAAGCGTGTCGTAATAAATGAAGAGTAATTTTTCAGATTGATCCATTGTTTCAATAAATGAATCATTGTTTTTTATCATGATGTTAGATGATTTTCATGGTGTTCTTTGTGTGGCATTGCTTGTGTTATGCGATGTCTGTTCTGGGTGTGTTTTCGTCCTGATTATAATGAATTGTATTTAAAATTGATGTGAAAATTATGCGGCAATATGTTTCTGTAATAAAAAGTATGTTTTCGGGATATAAATTCATAAATTCCCAGGAATCTAATCTTTTTTTGATACAGAACCTGCCTCTTTCTGTCAGAATTTAGTCCCAAGATTGTTTTTATGATTGTGACCTGATTTTCATTTTTATGAATTTTCGTACTGAATAAGTGGTTGATTGAATTCATATACATTTTTATTGTAAACAGATGATCAATTGGAACCAAGTTTGGATGTAATAATCTTTGCGGTCTGGTGGTGTTGTGTTGCAAAATAAATCATGTTGTTTGACATGTGATTTTAACCCGATTCGCATAAGTTTTTTGATCACAAAATGGCGTCGGATATTGTACCTAAAATAGATACCATCTATCTGTTAAATTAACAGGTCAAGGCACTCAGAAATCGATTCGTTTTATTTGTTTTTATTCCGATGTATAAAAACTAAAATGATTCTTCCGGTGACGATCCTTGATCTGAAATTATTTTGTTCGGCAAAGGTGCTTTGTTCCTTCATTAGATTAAATTCAGACTTTTGGAACCCCTTGGTTAAGTCTGTGTCTGTTTGTGTTCCTGGGACAGCAAAATGGCATGTTTCTTTTTCAGCTGATGGCTGATTTGGGGTTAAAGATGGATTTTATAAAACAACCTAAAACACCGGCTTTGATTGGGGTTTTTATTGACTATAACCTGTAAAGGACAGAGAATCTGGGTTTTTAGCCACAAGAACATTAAAATTGGCGAAAATGACCGGTATTAGTTTAAATATGGACCTGCTTCAGCTATCTGCGCCCTGCCCGCTGGGTCGGATCTGTGGGTCTGCTGTCAAATATCGGGTCAATTCCTGGTGTTTTTATTCGTTTTGACCGGTGGTTTACGTAATTTTATGATTCACATATCTGTTTGATGCTATTAACGCATCTAGCAGTATGTTTATACATAAGTTTCGCTTCGCAGAACCGTCGATTTCATATGAAATCACCGGTATTTTGTTGTTTTTATTGTGTTTTTTATTTCTGATTGTGCCGGCCTTTTTACTGTTTTAATAAAAAAGATGCACCAGTTTGGTGCATCCAAGATATTTAATAAACTGATCAATTTAGCTATTTGCTTTTTCGCGCATATCAGATAATACAGGCATATCAATCTTTTTCAAAGTCCCACGATGAACCAGACCGTTTAATGCCGCTATTCCTTCGACAGTTCCGACAATAGGCTCATGTTTGGCTATGGCAATGCCTGCTGAATAATTACGGCTGGTCTTGGATGTTGCGGACAGATACAAGTCCCCCAGCCCGCACAGACCCAAGAATGTTTCAATCTTGGCGCCACTAGCCAAGCCAAATTTAACCACTTCGTTCCAAGCCAATGTAAATATAAGGGCGCGTTTGTTTTCGCCTTTGACGCTGATGCTGGCAAAGCCTGTGACCAATGCCACGGCATTTTTGCCCACCCCGCAGATTTCAACACCGATAACGTCGCTAGAAGCTTCCAGGTATAAATCCTTTAATGCAGCTGTTCCCACTTCAATTGCTTTTGCGGTTCCGGCCAGCGTACTGCCAGTTAAGATACCAGCCGCCACTTCTTTGGCGAACTGTGGACCAGATAATACACCATAGTCACGACATTTTGGTAATTCTTCGTCCATAATTTCGGACATAAATTTATGAGTGGTGGCTTCAATCCCTTTGGTGCAAACTATAACGGGCTGTCCTTTGTAAAAGGGGCGGCTGTTTATAAGGGTTTCACGGAAAAATGCAGATGGTGTTACAATCAGCCAGGTGTCCATAGAGGTTAAATCAGCCATGGAATTTGTAACCTTGATACTGTCGGGCATTTCAACATCATCAAAAGATGAATATTGTCCATCATAAGACCATAAAGTGACATCATTACCAGCCTTGGCAGAGCTAATCGCCAATGTTGTTCCCCATGCGCCTGCCCCTAAAACCCCGACTCTCATAATTTTATTCCTTGCTTGTGTTGCCATTGCCTGTAAATCATATGTTATAAATAATTTATTTCAGGTTCTTTATTTTCTTTTCCAAATGTGGGACCACCGTCAAACCATCTGACGACAAGTCGACTGCCCGCAAATAAGCGTCCAGGGCCAGTTTTCTGTTCCCTAATTCCATATGTAAATCACCCAAGTGTTCAAATAAAATGGAACAACTTTCAGATATCTGTCCTACCCGTTCAATGACTTCCAGGCCTGCTTCGGCACCTTCTCGGGCCCATACAGCCATACCCAGAACATCCCAAGATTCAATGTCCGTTGGGTTTTGAC
Organism: Rickettsiales bacterium; assembly: GCA_031259365.1. Classification (GTDB taxonomy): domain Bacteria; phylum Pseudomonadota; class Alphaproteobacteria; order Rs-D84; family Rs-D84; genus JAIRLP01. The sequence goes on along the minus strand of JAIRLP010000007.1, from coordinate 9,329 downwards.
GCACCAATGCAATTGCATATTCATATGCTGTATCTAATTCACGCTTTTCAGCGGACCAAATTTTAGACTGTATGGCCAGAATTCCGGCATCGACAGGCAAGACGTCAGCTGCGGCGCGAATGTCTTTCTGTGCATCGTCCAAATCGCCAAATGTCAGATGAATGTTGGCACGACTTTTCAAAAAGAATGCGCGTCCTGTTTCAGTTAAATTAGAATTTTTAAGAGCGCGATCAACAACGGCAATTGCCTTTTTCTTATCCCCGACCTGTACATAGCGGGAAACCAGTTTATTGACGGCTGGTACGAACAGTGGATTTGCCTCGGCTGCAGCACGCAATTCGTCAAGATCATCGGGTTTTTCAGCCAATTTCATCATTGCAAATGAATAGAATGGGCTGTTTGAATCAATAGATGCAAAGTATTTCTGATAGTCCACGCCATTATTATAAAAGTATTGGCCTAGATAATAATTTAAGGCTTTTTTATCCTGAGACTTGCCTTTTTGGGATAATTCGGCAAAGCGTAACAACAACAAAGACAGGTCTGAATACATCATAATCTGGGTATGAGAAACGTTTTGAACCAAGCTGAAGGCCAGGGCGTTATTGTTCCCCGAATAGTTTTCCCAATCAGCTGAAACTTTGACGTTCAGCATGTACATGCCACCTGGGCGTTCTGTGAAGTTTGCCTGTAATGTATCTGCGGCATCAAGCATATCATGATGTTTATAAAACGAAAAGATATACAGATAATCGTTAATGTTCATAAAGTCGATTGATACTTTGGAAAATTCCTTGGCGGCGGCTTCTATCTTGCCAGTTTCAGCATAGATCTGTCCGCGAACAAAGGCTTTCCAAGAATCATTTGTTTTTAATTTATCGATGAATTTCAATGCGTCAGCCGAGTTATCCAGCGCCACAGAAGACCATATACGCAATGGCGCTGTCAGCGCAGAATCATCTTTTTTGTGTCTGTCATAGACGCCTTTCCAGTCGTCCTTGCTTAACAGATACGCATCATAAATCAAATGGGCTGCGGCGCCTTTTTCATCCTTTAACTGATCCGCTTTGTCGGGCATTTTGCCGCTTAAAAAATCAGCCAAAATGGTTGTATTTAAGACAACAGGCAGGTCAGTATCTTCAAAACTTTTGGAAAATTCAGCAGCCTTGTCAAAATCGTTTATATAGATTGCGTGCTGGCTGGCCAAGAAAGCACCAAACTTGTTAGCAGGGTATTCATGAACGTATGTTTGGGTCATCAATGGACGTGTAAAGCGCCAAATAGCGCCACCAGTCACGGTAATGACGGCGAACAGGCTGATGTATGCAAATAAACTTTCTATTTTCTTCATGGTGTTATTATGCTACAATAATTTCCATGAATATACCAGAAAAATTTATTAAATACGAAGCCTTGTTGCGCGATTGGTCAACCAGAATGAACTTGGTTGCGCTTAGTACATTAAATGATATCCAGGAACGCCATTTTGCGGATTCCCAGCAATTGGCCAAAGTTTTGCCGGGTGACGTTAGGATCGCAGATTTGGGCAGTGGGGCAGGGTTTCCGGCAGCTGCTTTGGCAATAAATGGTTGGGAAGTGACTGCGATTGAATCTATTGGAAAAAAGGCTGGTTTTTTAAATGCTTTGAGACATGAATTGGATCTGCCAAATTTTACGATTTATCATGGCAGGGTTGAAGACTTTGTAAAAACACTTAAAAAGACCGATAAAGAATTAGTTTTTACAGCCAGAGCATTTGCGTCGCTGTTAAAGATCTTGGATTATGTGGCCGTAACAAAATGCCGGTTGTTTTTATTAAAAGGCCGGGAAATAGAAGCCGAAATCCAGGAAGCCAAGAAATGTTACCGTTTTGATTATTCTTTGACACCATCCAAAACAGGTGATGGCTTTATTATTCAAGTTTGGAATATTAAATAATCGAATTATTTCAAATGAAATAAAATTTATCTATTTGATTTTAGGGTATTATTAAAACTATAGAATCCACGGTTGCAATCAGATTATTCTTTTGAATTTCTGATGCCGCCTTCCAAAGATTGGCCAGTCCATCGTGGTTTTTATTGTCCAGAATTGTCTTTCTGGTTTCGAAAACCCATAATGCTTCCCAATCATTCAAGATCGGTAAAAAAGAATATTTAAGGTATTTATACATCCCGGAATTAGCGTGTGTTTTTTTGTTCCAAAGGATTGTTTCGCATTGCGTATGGTCCACTTATATGTTCCAGTGTTATAAGCATTCAGAAATTTTTCCAAAGCATATTTTATCGTAATGTCCGCAATCTGTTGGTTGTTGAAATCCGCTGGCCAGGTCATATTATTTTCTTTTATAAACTGGCTGATTGCTGCATCTGCTGACCTAATTTGTGCAGGCGCACTTGGAAATGGTATGCCAAAGTCCGCGTGATAATCCAGTGCCTCGATTATTTCCCCAGCTGGTGCCATAATTTCATTCATCACTGCAACTTTTCCGTGAACAAAGGCAATGCGTAAGGTCCGCCCCGAACAAGTGCTGATTTTCTTGCGTGTTCCAATTCATGTCATTTAACTAATGGTAACAAAGTGCTTTGACGTTGCGCATAACTTTGTACATCTGGACGTTTGCTGTCTGTAATATTGTGATATAAACGGATCTTGTTTTGATAAGGAAAAAATAGGCCACCGGCCAAAGTTGGGCGAGGGTGGGGTAATTCCACATAATTTGTTATTTTACCGGTCATATCGTCGCAAAGTTTATCGGTAATACGGTTTGTATCGTTTTCAAAGATAATGTCCTTCCATACGGGTGTTTCTGTTATTTTTTGCATTGCTGGGGTAGAAGGTTTTATAGGTATAGGTTTAATATATGCCAGGAAAACAGCACCACTTAACGTGAAAGCAACGGTTAAAGAATATATTTTATCGAACTTCATAATTTAAATATAACCTAAATACAAATTTTGTCAATAAAGAATAGATTTCATATGAAATAGATTTTACTGTATTAATATTACTTAAAAATGTCTTTTTTGTAAAGCTAGTTGTTTTAAATATGCTTGACCGAATCGGTCTGATTTTCTAATGTGTGACCATAAAGTTGAAGGAAGTTATATGACAAAGATTATCGCATTTGCTAATCAAAAAGGTGGCGTTGGTAAAACCACAACGGCTATTAATATTGGGGCATCATTGGCCGCGATTAAAAAGCGTGTTTTGTTGATTGATCTTGATCCACAAGGTAATGCCGGAACAGGTCTTGGTTTTGTTCGCGCCGCCCATCGTCAAAGCGTTTATGGTGTTATTATGGGTACGGCAAGTGCGGCGGATAATATACTGTCGACTGCAGTTCCTGGAATGCATATCTTGCCATCCAGTCCAGCCTTGTCTGGCGCAGAAGCAGAACTGTTGGATATGGATGATCGTGAATATCGTTTACGTGATGCTTTGGAATCAGTCAAAGATCATTATGATTATATCTTGTTGGATTGTCCACCGGCTTTGGGTTATTTAACTTTGAATGCATTGACCACCGCGAATTCAGTTATCGTTCCATTACAGTGTGAATTTTTTGCATTGGAAGGGGTTCAACATTTGGTTAACACAATTTCTGAAATTCAAAAAAGCTGGAATCCAAATTTGGAAATTCTGGGTGTTTTGTTGACAATGTATGATAAACGTTATGGATTAACCAAGGCTGTTGAAGAAGATGTTCGTAACACATTTGGTGATCGCGTATTTAAGACTGTTGTACCGCGTAATGTCCGTGTATCCGAGGCACCAAGTCATGGAAAGCCGGCTTTGTTCTATGATTTCAATTCAACTGGCGCCCAGGCTTATCTGCGTGTGGCCACAGAAATCGTGAACGGTATTTCTTGTCAAAATGAAATTTAAAAGGAAAGAATATGTCTAAATTTGGATTAGGTAAAGGATTGGCAGATTTAAAAGCGGAAATGGGCAGTATCCCGGATATTTCTGTTTTAACTGGCAGTGAACGCGTCGCAGTACGTCAGGTTCCTTTGATTCAGATTGGTGCAAATCCAGACCAGCCACGTAAGACTTTTACAAAAAGTGAATTGGAAGATCTGGCAGCGTCCATCAAAGAAAAGGGCGTGTTGCAGCCGATCTTGTTGCGCGCGGTCAAAGGGCAGGCTCATCAATATGAAATTGTTGCTGGTGAACGCCGTTTCCGCGCAAGTAAATTGGCGGGCTTGGCTGAAATTCCGGCACTGGTTAAAACAATGACAGATGAAAATGCGATGGAAATCGCATTGATCGAAAATGTTCAGCGTGAAAATCTGAATCCCATTGAAGAAGCATCTGCTTATAAGAATTTGATGGATAAATGCGGTTATGAATTGGCAGATGTGTCCCGTTTGATTGGCAAATCAGAAAGTTATATCAGAAACATCATGCGTTTGGATGTTTTGCCCCCGGCGGTCAAAAATATGGTTCAGCAGGGTGAAATCAGTGCTTCTCATGCACGTACTATCGCGGTTGCTGAAAATGCAGAAGATCTGGCGCGTGAAATTGTTGAAAAGAAATTGTCTGTGTCTGATACTGAAAAGAAGGTAAAAAATGTGGTTCGTTCTTCAAAAAGCCGGTCTTTTTCTTCTAATTCTATTGGTACAGCTCAGATTAAAGAGATCGAATCTAACATCAAAAAGGTGTTGAGTGTATCTGTCAAGTTGCGCGAAAAGCGCGGTGGGGCGGGGGAAATCATTCTGAAATTTGATACCCGTATGCAAATGCAAGAATTGGTGGACAAGCTGACATCATTGAATTAACAATGATAAGTTCTGCTATCATTCCTGCCTTCGCAGGAATGACGCTTAGGAAAGCTATGGGACATAGCGTTTGATTATATAGATAATATTAAGACCCAGGTTTTTTCGGGTCTTTTTATAAGATGGATGTTTGACAAATATTATATTTAGTGTTATTTTACTGAAAATGACCAGGAATCTTGGAATTTTGTTTGAAAATCATAATTGTGGCGCTGGCGCTTTTGGTGCGAAACGCACAAAATGTAAAATAAAACCGGCTTTTTTAATGTAAATATATTGAACCGGAACAGCTTCGTCCCTTATTCGTGGCGTAGACTGTCGATAGGATTCAGTTTCGCTGCCTTGATCGCAGGGGTCACACCAGACGCCAGACCCACAACAATGGCCACACTGAAAGACAGAACGACTGGCCAAGCACTGAATGGAACGCTATAGCCTAAAACAAAGCGGCCAATTCCTTGGGAAAGACCGATCCCCAGTAACATTCCAACCATGGACCCCAAGAACGAAATCAGGATGGATTCAGATAAGAATTGGATGATAATGTGTTTTTCTCGGGCACCAATCGCTTTTCTAATACCGATTTCATGTGTGCGTTCGGCCACAGATACCAACATCATGTTCATAATTCCGATTGAACCCACTAGCAAAGATACGCCTGCAATCGCAATCAGCAGCAATTTCATATACCCAGTTACGGTGTTCATGGTTTCCATAACCTGTTTCATATCCATAATTTGAAAGTCATCTGGATCGGAATCTTTTAGCTTGTGTCTTTCACGTAATAACGAAGTAATCAATTCGGTGGTCAAAACATTGTCAGCGTCTGCATATAATTTCAAAGAAACCATGCTGACAGCATCTGGAAAGCGGCTGCCCTGAAGACGCTTTTTCAATGTTGTAATTGGAATAATTAACATGTCGTCCTGGCTGCCCATGGCACTGTCCCCGCGTTCTTTGGTCACGCCAATAATTACAAAAGGTGTGTTTTGAACACGAATAACTTCGCCAACCGGGTTGTCTGGCATTTCCAATTCACGGGCAGTTTTTGGCCCAATAATGGCATAAGTCGACCCATTACGCACGGCGGATTGGTCAAACATGGTTCCCAGTTCTATTTCAAGATTCTGGACATCTATATAATCTGGATAAACCCCCACAATTGACGAGGCCCAGTTTTTATTCCCGTAAATAATCTGACTTGCGCTGGTTTGGACTGGGCTGGCCGCGGCGACATCTGGCAGACGAGCAATAACTTCAGAATCTTGGATGGTCAGGGTCTGACGACTGCCCGTCCGGACACCACCGGTTTGGGCCGCGCCCGCCCGGATCATGATCGTATTGGTGCCCAAGGATGAAAATTGGTCACTGATTTGCTTTTCCACAGTTTCGCCGACGGCAACCATGATCACCACCGCCATTACACCGATAATGATCCCTAGAACGGTCAGGAAGCTGCGAGTCTTATTTCCGCTGATGGATAGCCATGATTCTTTTAAAATGTCGTTAAATGTCATTATAAACGTTCCTTTGGTTTTGTTCGAGGCACGTAATTTTGCGATGCGCACCCTGCACTTGATACTAATAACGCATCTCGTGTGGTGCTTTTACGCAAAAGTTCGTTAAAAGTCATTATAAGAGTTCCTTTTTCCAGAATTAATCGTCCCCACGGGTTCTTTGTTCGTGATAGCTTAAGAACCCTGTCGGATCTTCGCGTCCAAAAGAATCAACCAGAATTCGTTTGGAAATTTTGACCCCGGATCTGGCGAATTCTGTTTTCTTTTCCTTTGTTATTTCGATAATCTTTTTCAGCTTTTCGGGCGATATTTTATAATTAATTGATCCGCCCAAAAGTTCTTCCAATTGTTCCGAATATTTTTTCCTTATTAAATTTTGTTGCGGATTTTCACCCTGATCACGCTGTTGGTCTAGATAATATGAAATTTCTTCTGGTGCAAAACCATAGATCGCACCGTCCACAAATCCCGCTTGGTCATAATAATCCATCAGCTTTATGTGTGATAGTTCCTGGTTCTTATTTTGTATTTCCGTCGCCCACATTTTTAACACCAGCAGGTCTTTTTTGCGAATTTCCCGGATTTTCTCAACAGTTTCAACATTGATGTCAAAAAAACGGGTGATCCGCGGACTTTCTATCATTAAATGACCTTGAATTTTTTTAAGGTTCTTTTCAAATTCAATAGGACCCCAGTTGTTAGGTAAAATATATTCATAATGCAGTTTAAATGGTGGTTTTACTTCATTTTTTAATAACAGCTTTTCAAAATTTTTTGCGGATGATGTATAGGTCAGGCGAAAAGTTGTTGCCCAAGCTTCATCAAATTGCCCCACAGAAGAAACTTTGATTTTCACCATTACAAATTCCTTTCATCCTTTGGGATCTTACCATCATAGTTGATGCGACCGTCACGGATATGGATTAGACGGTTGGCGTATTTAGCAATATCAAATTCATGAGTGATCATAACGATAGTGATCCCTATTTCACTATTCAGCTTCGTGAAGAATTGCAAAATTTCATTACCCATTTTACTATCCAATGCCCCAGTTGGTTCGTCGGCCAGAATCAATTTAGGATCGCCAGCCAACGCGCGGGCGATTGCCACACGTTGACGCATACCACCCGATAACTGTGGGGGCAGATATGTTTCAAAATTTTCCAATCCCACGCGCTTCAGCATTTGCCGGGCACGGTCAATGCGTTCAGACATGGATAATCCGCGGTACATCAGGGGCAGCATAACATTATCCAAAACGTTGCGCTTGGACAGCAGGTTAAAGTTTTGAAATACAAAGCCGATATGTTCATTCCGAACGATCGCTAATTCGTCAGCCGTCATATGGGTTACATCATCACCATAAAGTTTGTATGTGCCAGAAGTTGCGGTATCCAATGCCCCGATAATGTTCATGCATGTGGATTTTCCACTGCCAGATGGTCCCATAATGGCAATGAATTCGCCAGATTGAATATTAAAATTGATATCAAATAAAACTTGTTGAAACCCACCAACCTCCAAAGGAAACCCTTTGTTAATATTTTCCATGGAAATGATGTTTTTTGGTTCTTTCATATTTTATCCTTTTGAGATTAAAAAGCCGGTTTTTGACCGGCTTTTTGTCTTATCGTGGGCCGCCGCCGCCCATTCTCATTTGGGCATTCGCTGCATTACCGGCTTGCCCCAGACGTCCGGTTATAATTCTGTCGTCGGCATGCAAGCCGTCTGCGATGATTTCTGTTTCAGTGGCAGTGACCAGGCCCTTTTTATAAGGGATCAGGATAACGTTTGTGCCGCGTTCTACGGCCAGGTGTGTTTTTGGAGTGACATCGCCCGGTGATTCAACAATGCCATTAAAACTGCGCATCAAGAATGCTGAATTCTGAGCTTTCCATACGTCATGTTTTTCAGCAATTACAATTGTGACGAATGCAGTCATCCCTGGCATCAGACGCAAATCCGAATTATCAAGGTTAATAACCACAGTATAAACAACCACATTCGAAGTTGTTGTTGGTGATAAACGGATTTGGCGGACTTCGCCATCAAATGTTTGAGTTGGATAAGCGTCCACTGTGAATGTAACTGCTTGGCCTTCTTTGATCATGCCGATGTCTGCTTCGGATACAGATGTTTCAATCTGCATTTGGGATAAATCTTCGGCGATTTCGAACAAGTCTGGTGTTTGGAAACTTGCCGCAACAGTCTGACCTTTGTCCACTTTTCTAGAAATTACAGTACCATCCACTGGGGATGTAATTGTGGCATAACCCAAATTTGTTACTGCGCGATCATATTGTGATTTCATCCGTTTTACAGTCTGTTCTGCCTGTTCGTATGTTGTCTGAGATTGTTCCATTTCTGCGCGGGCGATAAATCCGTCTTTATACAGTGTTTTATTACGTGTATATTCATTTTTTGCATAATTTCGCTGGGATTCTGAACTGACCAGGGATGCTTTGGCTTCATCTACGGACGCTTGTAAAACAGAAGGTTCAATTTCCAGCAAGATATCACCTTTTTTGACCTTGGAATTATAATCCACATAGATCTTTTCAATTGTGCCACTGACCTGAGATCCAACGTTAATAGTGTTAATTGGTCTGATTTCGCCGGTTGCAGTCACCACCTGACGCAAATCCCCCTTGGTAATAGCGGTTGATGCAAATGTCGACGTGGTTTTTGTGCTGGATTCACTGAACGTATAATAACCGCCAACAGCTGCGATCAAAATGATAATAATCCACCATTTCCGGCATTTGATCCAGTCCCATACCCGCTTGAAAATAGAAGGCTTGGATATTTTGTTTTTATTGTCTTTCTTCATCACTCTCTCCTGAAATGTGTATGATTATTCTGCTGAAAATAGGTTGACCGTTTCTTTCTTGGAAACGCAAGTTATTTCTATGCGGCTGCCATCTTCAAATACTTCACTTGCCATCCAAATTTGTTCAACTTTATTCTTATCGTGTACCATTTGCAGCAAGGTACAACCATCGTTGTTTTCAGATGAATTTGTTTGACCCTG
>JAIRLP010000139.1 GCA_031259365.1 Rickettsiales bacterium | reverse complement strand
CCGCTTAAATTTTCCGGTTTTGCGTTCGCAAAATCTATTATGATAAAAAAATTTAAGTGGTCAGGCGTATGCGGTATTAGCGTTCGTTTCCAAACGTTATTCCCCAGTGAAGGGCAGCTTCCCACGCGTTACTCACTCGTGCGCCACTGATGTATTGCTACACCCGTTCGACTTGCATGCCTAAGACCTGCCGCCAGCGTTCGTTCTGAGCCAGGATCAAACTCTCAAGTTTTTGAAACTTGCGTCTAAGCCTGTGCACAAAAACAAAGCTGACTATTATAATAATCAGTTCGTCTTTACATATATATTCGCAAGACAAGTATCCGCCTCTGCTTTCGCTTCGGCGCGATTAACGAGGTTTCTACGATATAAATCTGTGTAAACCTACTACCTGTCTAGGATATGCACATTTGACTTATGTTAAGTTTGGATGTGTTCCAAACAACCGTCTGCATATCCCTTCTTGATTTTTCGTGAGCCGTGAACCGCAAGCCGTGAACGAAAAAGTCCAAGCATACAAACCACTTGTCACGAAATACGTGTTCCAAGAAACCAAAAGCTTAAACTACGATAATTGCGGTTCACGGCTTGCGGTTCACGGCTCACGTTTTTGATGAGCTGCTTTTATTAACAATATTTGCGTATTTAAAAGGAATCCCCATTCATGTGGTCATCCCGAAAACCGCAGAATTTCAGGGGTTGAGAGTTATTTATTTTTGATTCCCAACTTGAAAGCCCGCTTAGTATGCGCTTAAAGTTTGAGAAAGTCAAGCGCTTTTTGGAAAATATTTTTAAAATAATCTGGATTAGGCGAAACTTTGCGAAGAAAACCCAAGATTCCCGGACTTTTTTTCGCAGTAATTTTTTTCGCTTTTGTATTTTCATACGGTGCTTTTATACCGAACGCGATTCGCAGAATATCATCAAAACCGATTCACTTGTATAGGTATGAATACCAAATCACATCCGAATCGAACAAAAATGAGAAAAAAGCCCCCAAACAGGGGGGCCTTTCTTTTGCTATAATAATGCGATATTTAAAAACGATACATAAAGCCCAGCTTTACCATTGGATAAAACTTGATATCGTCCAGTTCATTATTAACATCCGCCAGCGCAGCTGCTTTGGCTGCATCCAATTCAGCTTCCAAGGTCGGATTACTGACACTGTTCCAGCTGCTGCCACCATTATGAGATACTTCCAGGTTATTCAATGGAATATCCAAACCAACGCTGGCTGTTTTGCTGGTAAAGACAACACCCGCGTCCATAAAGATCTTAACACCCCAGAACAATCCCAAATCAAAACCAGTTCCCAAATATGGACCCGAATATTTCCAATCAACATCCGCGCTTGCTTTGATACTGTCACCCAAATAGCGATAGTCAATTCCATTCAATTCAAATTCAAATGCCCCACCCGGAATATTTTTGAATTCACCATCCAGTGTTGCCGCAACATTTGTCTTACCTGTGACATAACCACCGGTAAATCTGATTCCACCAAAAAGGAAAGTATTCCCGAATGGATAAAAGTCCACAAATGCACCGATATGATGTCCCTTGGCACTGCCGCCGCCCAATGTCATACCATCACCGATATCAACACCGTCTTCCAGCGCAGAATCAATTGCAGAATTAATTGAAGATTTAATTAGGGATGTTGACGCGAAATCAAAACGAACACCCAGCCTTTTCCACCAGAACGATTCGAAGTCCTTGTTTGCATATCCAATAAATCCATTTAGACCACTGGTGGCTGATGCGCCAACACCAATCTGCATACCACGCGGGAATTTTGTTTTCGCATTTGATTTTTTTGGTGCCACTTCTGCAACATATTCGGTTTCTATTGCCATCGGTTCTAGATCAAAAGTTTCGCCGGTTGGGACAGAAGTCACACCCGTTTCTGCAAAAGCAGGCAAAGCACAAACCGACAAAATCGCCAAAATTGAAATCTTCTTCATTATATATTCCCTTTATTTGGTTTAATTTAACAAGGCTTTTCGCCCTGGTTTATATTCCTAACTATAACGGTCCAGGGAAACAAACACAACCAAAACTCTGTTGATTTTTGTATTTTAATTATTTTGCTTTTGTGATATGATTTGTATCATGAGGTTAAGAATTGCTATTTTTTCAGCCCTGCTGGCTGTTATCGGTGCTTTTTCAGCAAATGCATCAGATTGTATTGGGGATGATTGTGATATTGGTCAACTGTACAAACAGACGGTCGCACGGGTCGACGCTGTGGAATCTGTTGGAAAACCGACGGCTTTGCCTATATTTTTTGAAATGCAGCCAGAAAGTTATGAAGTGATAGAATATGCACCTTGGGGCGGCGAAGGCGATGGACGCTATTTGATTCCAAATGCGGCGCCTCGTATGAAATCAATTAATGTCGTATCTGTTAAACCAGCGGTTCCAGACGACCGCCCAAAATTATGGGACGGCGGTATCAAGAAATACAATCAGCCACATTTCGATAAAACTGTGGACTGGCGTGATGGCGTGCCGATTTGGGATGATTCCATTCATCATTATCAAAGAAAAGATTTCCGCGATTGGATGCTGGAACCGAATGATACATATTTGGCCGAAGAATTAAATGCTGATGTTCGCGGGGAAGTTGAAGAATTATTGGCACCAATGAAGCCAAGTGAAAATCTGTGGACCAATAACGAAAACAGATTCCAAGAACAAGATCTGTCACTGACAATTGAAAAGACTTTTGTTGACAATGTCCGCGTTATTGAAATCAGCGATGGCTGCCCTTTTGAAACAGACGCAGAATGTGCAATTTGGCGCAGAAAACCAATGGTCCGCGAAACAGTTTCTCCGCGCAGTCCAAAAATCCGCTTCGACAAAATGGACGACTTTGCTTGCGCAGCCAAGGCCAACCCAAGAATTACCGCAAACGCAGATGTATCAAAACCATTATTAGAAAGATATAAAATGCTGGTGCAATCTGCACAAGCTTGCTGCACCGATGGTATGGCATATAATTTAAAACAAGCGGGCGCAACTGACGGCCTGGTTTACAAATTCTTGTCAGATGATGCAAACTTTTACGGGCTGGGTTCCAGATGCTTGATGATGACAGACGCTGAATTCGACAGAAGATACCCCAACACTGCAACGGCAGCTGTGGCGGCTGACGTGCGCAATGGCTGCCTATGTCGCGGACGTCAATGGTTCAAAGCTATGTTGGCCCCATTCGAAGACGCATACAAGACATCCTCAGAATTCGCAGCAGAAAAGTTTAACTATACATACATGGATGGCTTGCAGCGTGAAATCACAGTTTCTGTGAACAACGATGTTAAAAATGTATTAAACCAATTATCATTGTGTCCATAAAACGGTACAAGAATCTCTGGCGGGGCGTCTGCGTCCCGCTTTTTTTTATTTTTATCTTTAATTTT
>JAIRLP010000055.1 GCA_031259365.1 Rickettsiales bacterium | reverse complement strand
CAGACGGTCTATGCGGAACCGGCAGGCTCTATGGCCGCGCCCACGGCCGGGCTGCATTTCACGCCGGAATTGCTGCGCGGGATTGAATCGCGCGGTGCGAAGATAGTGAACATCACCCTGCATGTCGGCGCGGGCACCTGGATGCCCGTAAAGACGGACGACCTGTCGCGGCATAAAATGCACAGCGAATGGGGATGCATCACGCCGCGGCAAGCCGATATTATAAACACTGCCGAACGCGTCATTGCGGTCGGCACCACATCGCTGCGCCTACTGGAAAGCGCGGCCATGCAGCCTTCTGCGCAGGGAAAAGGTGGCGATTCCAAACGCGTGCGGCCGTTTTGCGGCGCCACAGATATTTTTATAACCCCGGGGCATGAATTCAAGGCGGCCGATGTTTTGTTGACGAATTTTCATTTACCAAAATCAACTTTGTTTATGTTGGTTTCGGCGTTTGCTGGTGTAGATGAAATACGCAATGCTTATCACCATGCCATAGAACAAAAATATCGTTTCTTTAGCTATGGCGATTGCTGCTTGTTATTTAAAAAGGAAATATAATATGATGTACAACCCAACCATGCATAAACTATCGAATGGGGTAACAGTTTTATTAGATCCAATGGATTTACAAACCACAAATGTCAAGGTTCGCTTTTATACAGGCGCCCGTGATGAACAGCCACATGAATATGGTATTACTCATTTTGCAGAGCATATGTATTGCAAGGGTACGAAAAAATTCGCCACACAAAAAATCATGGATGAATACATAGATGTTAATGCTGGAACCAAAAATGCTGGGACTGGGATGGCAGATATTCGGTTTTATGGTCGCATCCTAGGCGAAAACTTAAATATATTGATTGAATTCTTGGGCGAACAAATTCAGAATTCTTTGTTTGCAGAAGATCAAATAGAAATCGAACGCAAGGTTATTTCAGATGAATTGCGTCGTTATTTGGACAGCCCGGGCGACCAATTTGCCACATTCATATCACAAAGTCTTTTCGCGGGGCATACTTTTCATGCACCCCGTGTTATTGGGACTTTGGAAAATATCCAATCATTTACACGTGAACAAATGTTGGAATATATGAGACTAAGATTGTCAGCCAAAAACTGTATCATTGCCATTTCTGGAAAAATAGAAGACGAAAATAAAGTACTGGAATGTTTGGAAAACACATTTGCTTGGTTGCCGACATTTGATGTGTCTGAAAATACAGACTTGGTTTATATCCCTGCAATCGCACATAATTCCAAAACTGATAAAAAGAATGTCAAAATTAAAATTTATTTCCCAGATATTCATGAAATCAATTATGAAAATAGATTTAAAAGAATGTGTGTGGGAAAATTTGAACGTTTTATGAAAGAAAAAATGTACGAAGTTATTCGTCGTGATAATGGGTTGGTGTATGGTTTTGGATTGACCGATATTGGAAATGAAAAATTTGGTTTAAATGGATTTTCTACGGAAACATCTGTTGAAAATCTGGAAAAATGTGTTGCTTTGATTGCCAGCGAAGCTTACAAAGTTTATTCCCAAAACAGTATTACAGACCAAGATTTGGAACGTTTTGAATTAAAGGACAGATTGGATGATGCTGACTGGTTAGAATCAGCAGGGCGCAGATGTGATAAATTGTTGAATTTCTATCATAATCATGGACGAGTATATGATTTTTTCGACACTGTTCAGCTGTCTAATTCGGTAACCGCAAAAGATGTAGTCGAACATTCTCGTGGATATTTTGACGGGGATATGTCAATCATGACCCAGGGTGCAGATTTTGATCTGGATCTGAAAAAGATTTGGGAAGATAATTTTAAATAAAAACAGAGGCGAATAAAATGGCAGGATGGTTAAGACTTTTGATTAATCCACGTGTGGCACGTGCGGTTTTCAATCCGCGTACATTTCGTGCGTTTGGTGCCTGTGGTGCAAGGGTGGGTGCCAAGGCCAGATTGACACGTATTAAATTTAACAGTTTGATCAAAAGGTGCGGACAAATATTGGAAACAGCTGTGTCTGAATATCCATCGTTGAACAAGAAATTTAACGATACGTACAAAGAATTTGAACAGACACAGGCCAAGTTCAAAGACGTTAGATCTGATGAGAAAAAGCAAACTTTATCTTTGGGCAAATTAGTTGTTCAGTTGAATAATTTGTATGAAAAAATGAATTTGAATATCGCTGATATAATTAAATACAAGAACATGGTCAACATGGCCCAGCAAAGCAGGTAGGAATATTATACATGGCATTGAAATTTAAATTGATGAAAACCGATGGTGGGGCGCGTCGTGGGTCTGTGGAAACGGCTCATGGTACTTTCCAGACACCCGCATTTATGGCCGTGGGTACTGCTGCTACGGTCAAGGCCTTGACCATGGATCAGGTGGCAGCAACTGGCACAGAAGTTATTTTGGGTAACACTTATCATTTAATGTTGCGTCCGGGTGGCGACTTGGTGGAAAAGATGGGAGGTCTGCATAAATTTGGTGGCTGGACCGGACCGATCTTAACGGACAGTGGTGGTTTCCAGGTTATGTCTTTGTCATCCTTGACCAAGATGAGTGAAGAAGGTGTTCAATTCACCTCTCATATTGATGGCGGAATCAAACATTTCTTGACCCCAGAAAAATCTGTTCAAATTCAACATCAATTGGATTCCAATATTACAATGGTTTTGGATGAATGTTTGCATTTGCCAGCGCCTCGTGACAAGGTTGAAAAAAATGTAGAAATGGTAACACGTTGGGCAAAACGTTCACGGGATGCCTTTGTAGATCGTCCAGGATATGGATTGTTTGGAATTGTACAGGGTGCGGACTTTAAAGATCTGCGTGAAAAGTCAGCCAAACAATTGGTCGAAATTGGTTTTGATGGTTATGCAGTGGGTGGGTTGGCAGTGGGCGAACCACAGGAAGTTATGTTCGATATGATTGCTCATACAACACCATTCTTGCCGGTGGATCGGCCTCATTATTTAATGGGGGTTGGAACGCCACTGGATATATTGGGTGCGGTGGAACGCGGAATTGACATGTTTGATTGTGTTATGCCAACGCGCGCCGGTCGCACAGCACAGGCGTTTACCCGCAATGGCGCAATGAATATGCGTAATGCAAAATTCAAAGATGATGCGTCACCCCTGGATGATAAATGTGGCTGTCCGGCATGCAAACTGTCGCGTGCATATATTAATCACTTGATCAGATGTAATGAAATTTTGGGGGCAACTTTGTTGACCCAGCATAACTTGTGGTTTTACCAGGATTTGATGAAAGACATTCGTACATCTATCGAACAGGGTAACTTTGCCGAATTTAAGAAAAGCTTCACAGCAAAATATACCAGCAACGAATAAAAAAAACATTGATTATTATTGCAATAGAATCTACAATATCCTTATTGGAAGTAAGGAGATTTCTTATGGCAGATAGAATAGATAAAAGAGCACTGCGCACTGAAAAAAAGGCAGCCAAAAAACAGGTGGCTTTTATTGATCATGGTGGTGCAAAGACAGTTGCAAAAAAGACTTCCTATATTACTTGGGTTAAACGTGTGTTCACGTTGATTTCCATTGTCTGGATTGCGTTTGTTATTTGGGCGCCATTGCATGTAAAAAATACTTATTCAGGCCCAATCAAGAAATCTATTGTTGTGTCTATGTTCTTTGATTTGCAACGTAATATTGTTGAACAGTATGAAAAGCTGCTGGATGGTATTAAGAAGTCTGTCAATTTGGAAAAGCCGATTGCTGTTGCCGTTGATGGTGTAAAGATGGTTGGGGCTGCGACGGACAAAGTAACTGATACAACGGCCAAAGCAAAAGAATCCACGGCCAAAGTGACGGATTCAACAGCCAAGGCAAAAGAAAGTAATGACAGTGCTAGAAAATTGACAGGTTTGGCTGGAAAATTGGGCGTTAACACATCTGGTGTTGATAAACTTATTGATCAATCAGACCAAGCGTTGGGACAGGTTGATAAAGGGGTTAATCGGACTAATCAAGCAATCGGCAGGGTTGACGATGTGGCTGCCCAGGTAAATGCTCAGCTGGATAAAATCGAAAAAGAATTGACTGAGGTTGCGCAGACCGAAATCGACAAAATGATCGACGAAGCAATCAAAAGCCAGATCGATAAAAATTCTGGCGGTCTGGGTACAACATTGCTGACAAATTACGGTATCAAGCATGTTTATCCTTGGCGTCCGTCTTCATGGCCGGTTGCTGTGAAAATCTACAACGATCTGGAAAAATCGAACGTAGGTGTTGTAAATATCATCACAGGCACAGTTAACAAATACTTTGGTTATGTCGCATGGGGATTGGTTGGTGCAGCCTGGCTGTTGGGTCTGTTGATCTGGATGATGATCTTCAAAAAATACAAGATGATGGTTGCGCCGTTTATCGTATGTCCAAGATGTGGCCACACATTTATGACAAAACGTTCAGCGTTGGGATTCTTGAAGATATTCCAGCCTTGGAAATGGATCTAAATTAAATATAACAATGCATCTGCTGGCATTTGATTCTGGTCATGTATGTCCAATACATTCCCTTCATCAAATGCTTCGCATCTGCATCATTCTATTTAATTTAACGCTCGATTGTCAGGAATGCATCTTTCTCGTCACACCGGCATTGAATTGTTTTGACATTTAATAACTGTCAAAACAAGAACCGGCGCCCAGTACTATTCAATTGACAAGAACCTGGTCCCGGACCCCGGCCTGCGCTGGGGTGACAGTCTAGATAAGGTACATCCCTGGCACTTGAGTGTAATAAAATAAAAAATAGTTTATAGCAAAAAATAAAACCCGCAGACTTCCTTGGTTTGACGGTTTTTATTCTTTTTATCTGCTGTCCATTTCAATATCAGCCATAGCTGATTCAATGACTTTATCAATATTTATAAATTTGCGAACTTGCTGTTCTGTCCAGCCGTCTTGGTAGGCATCGGC
>JAIRLP010000070.1 GCA_031259365.1 Rickettsiales bacterium | reverse complement strand
GATTAATTACACCAGCAGGAAAAACGTCCCATTAAATAAGGCAAGAAGAAACAAACAAAAAATGAGTGATTACAAAGAACAAAAAAACATAAAAAAACGCCAGAAAACTGGACGTTTAGATCAGGCAACCCACTGATAAAACAATAACCTTTTTGCCTTAAAATGTCAATTAAAAATAAATACCCCAATCCGAGGCATCTTTATATTTATAAATCAACTGCTGGGACTTTTTCAATTATATAATCCGGGACAGCGCCAACAGATTCACCTGCGGCATTAATATTTTCCACTGTTAATTCCTGTCCTGCGGCGATTAATTCACCGGCACCGATACCGCCAGCCAACGTCAAACAACTTTTGATTCCAGCACGCTTAGCACCCAGAATATCTGTATGCAAAGTATCGCCGATCATCAAGGTACGGCGCGGGTTAACATCTTTCAGTTTAGCCATTGCATCCAAATAAATTTCTGCATATGGTTTGCCATAATAAATAACGGGCAGGCCAACTTGTTCAAAAATTTTACACGGGGTTCCTTGGGTAATAAAACGTTCATCAGTGAAAAAAGCGTGCAGGTCAGGATTCGCACAAATAACAGGTTTGCCCGCAGAAATTACTTTGGATAATTCTGGTTCCATTAACGCTTCGTCTGTGATCAAGGATTCATTATAAGTTGGGAAATCACAGTAAACAAAATCCGCTTTGTTGATATCAGATACCTTTACATAATCTGAATCAATAAACAGATTGTATGATTTATTAACAATCGGGTTGTTTGAATTGTCCCATGCGACATAATACTTTGTGCCTGCCGCAGGGATCTTGGCTGCATCAGCCGCATCTTTGCACAATTGACCGGATGAAAATATATTTTGAAAATGAATACCTTGGGTTAATCCCCGTTTTCCATAATGGACAATTGCACCCGCCATACTTTGCGGGGTGTTTGACATAATAGATACAGATTTCCCCTGATAAACCAGTTCAGCCATAACATCAATGGCGGATTTTGATATTTTTCCACCAACATTAAAAACGCCCCAAGCATCAAAGAAAAACGTGTCAAAATTATCTGCGATTTCCATCAAGTTCTTATAAATCATTCTATTCCCCACGAACATTTCCATTGGATACCGTCGTCCAGAAATAAGCATACATTTTTATACGAATTTCAGCAAACAGATGTTTTTGGGATTCTATTGCCTTTTGATTGGCATGATTATTCAAGAATTCTGTATTGCCTTGCTGTCTCAGCAGGTCACCGATTGTTCCGCGATTTGCCTTGCCTTTGGATACTTTTTTGACATATCCATTGTCCACTGGGCTTCTTAATTCTTTCTTGTCCATAAATTTATACCTTTTTATAATTCAAGTCCCAATTCTAAGACAATATTGATAAAAGTCAAATTTTCCAAAAAAGCTTGCAATTTCAATTTGTTTTGTCTATAATCGGCGGGTTCGACTGGGTGAGCGGCGAGCAATCAGAATAATCTCACAAGACCTCGTTATCTAACAGCGATGGCAAGCTTTGTATGAAAAATTCTCATGAAAGATTTATCCAAAGATTTATTTAATCCGTTGTCCGGCGAAGACTTCGTGCAGATGTTCGATCAGAACTATGGCACACAGGAAACTTTACAGGGCTACGCTACTAAGGGCACAGTCAAAGACATCCGTGGCGACTTCGCAATGGTTGACGTTGGCCTGAAGTCAGAAGGTCGCGTTCCATTAAAAGAATTCGGCGCATCTGTCCCATCTGTTGGCGACATTATTGACGTATTCATAGAACGTTACGAATCACGCGAAGGTACAGCCGTATTGTCTTATACCAAAGCTCGTGCTGAAAAAGCATGGAAAGACTTGGAAAAGACAGTTGCAGAAGGTATCGATCCATCCGGCACCATTATCGACGTTGTTCGCGGTGGTTACACAGTGGACATCAACGGCGTATTTGCATTTATGCCATCATCTCAGGTTGATCATCGTCCAGTTCGCGATGCAAAGTCTTTGATCGGTTTGAAAGACAAATTCCGCGTTTTGAAAATGGACGCATTGCGCACAAACGCAATTGTATCTCGTCGTGCTATCCAGTCTGATTCTATTGCACAGCAACAGAAAGAAGCTATGAAAAGCATTGAATTGGGTGCAGTTATCGAAGGTACAGTCAAAAACATCACAGATTACGGTGTATTCGTTGATTTGGGTGGTATTGATGGTTTGCTGCACGTTACAGACTTGTCTTGGAAACGTGTTAACCATCCGCGTGAACTGGTTCATGTCGGCCAAAAGATCAAAGTTAAAGTTATCCAGTTTGATCCAGAATCACACCGCATCTCTTTGGGTGCAAAACAGTTGGAAGAAGATCCTTGGGATACAGCAAGCCGCGCCTTCAATGTTGGCGATACTGTAACAGGTAAAGTATCTTCATTGACTGATTATGGTGCATTCATTGATTTGGGCAACAACATCGAAGGCTTGGTACACATGTCTGAATTGTCTTGGACAAACAAGAATATTCACCCAAGCAAAGTATTGCAGAACGGTCAGGATATCAACGTAGTCGTTTTGGGCATTGACCAGGACAAACGTCGTATTTCTTTGGGCTATAAACAGTTACAAGACAATCCTTGGAAACTGTTTGCAGAAACTCACAACGTTGGCGACATCGTTACAGGTCCAATCAAAAACACAACTGAATTCGGTTTGTTCGTTGCATTGACACCAGAATTGGACGGTATGGTTCATATTTCTGATTTGTCTTGGAACAAATTGGACGAAGAAGAATTGAAGAAATTCGTTCGTGGCCAAGAAGTTACAGCAAAGATTTTGGACATCAATCCAGAAAAAGAACGCGTAACTTTGGGTATCAAACAAATGACCGAAGGTTCTGACAACACAAACGTATCCGTTAAAAAGGGTGCCGTTATCCGTGGCACAGTTTCCGAAGTCACAGCTGATGAAGTTCTAGTTGCATTGCCAGGTGACGCAAAAGGCGTTGTCCGTCGCACAGATTTGGGACGCGAAAAAGCTGACCAAGATACAAACAAATACAACGTTGGCGATTCTATCGAAGCTTCTGTCGTTTCAGTAGAAGACAACATTGTTAAATTGTCTGTACGCGCATTGCAAGCTGCAATGGAAAAGCAGGCTGTTAAAGAATTCGCAAACCAGGCTGACAGTGGTTCAGTATTGGGCGATATCTTGGGCGCCGCTATTGAAAACAGCAAGAAATAATCTGTCATTTGACAGATGGAAAAACGGGCATAGATTTCTATGCCCGCTTTTATTAAGTGTAATTTATTTGTTGGTGGCTAATGGTTCAATAAATGTGCAATCCATTTCTTTGCCATCAATCGTTAAAATTGCATTTCTGCTTTCCGCTGGCCCCCTTGGATTCTCGCCTTTGAATGTCACCGAATTTTTAAAGGATGCTTTTCTGTCTGAAGATTGATAGTTTCTGATAGACATATACTTCTTTTTTTCGCCCGACTTGTCATATCCATGGCCCAAAGTTCTGACCTTCATGTTAATAACATCTTTACCTTTGCTAACGATTACATCGGAATCTTCACCGTAAGAGACTGTTGCCTTATAATCTCCGCACTTAAAATCTCCTGATAATATTGGGTCTGGGCCTTTGGTTCCGGCACAGCCAGCCACGGCAACCAAAACTCCTACTAGAAAAAATGGTTTCATCTCTTTATCCTTTTGTTAAACAAGTCCATTATTAGTCATAATAAGATTCAAATCCACAACAAATTGAATCTCTTGTATTTTTTCTAGAAATTCCATATAAAAGGTGCTATCTTGTACAAATGTTCGG
Organism: Rickettsiales bacterium; assembly: GCA_031259365.1. Lineage (GTDB taxonomy): Bacteria > Pseudomonadota > Alphaproteobacteria > Rs-D84 > Rs-D84 > JAIRLP01. The sequence continues at coordinate 26 of JAIRLP010000070.1, read as the reverse complement.
CAAAAGGAATCAAGAACATGAAAAAA
>JAIRLP010000048.1 GCA_031259365.1 Rickettsiales bacterium | reverse complement strand
TTTACGACTATCGCCCAGCCCCTGCTCTAATTCCTTAATAGCGGTCGGCTGGTCGCCCATAGGCTTAAAATCACTTTGAAGATCAAAAACTTTCTTATTCACCTGCGCAATATAATACTTTATAATCAAAATACAAGAGAAGAGAGTAGGAATGAAACCGAGTGTATAAATTCCAAGCCGTCACGATACAAGTGGCAAGCAGCGGAATGCGTCACAAGGCCCAACGGTTCTAACACCGTAAATTCCATCACCGGAGGGATAAAGAGTGAAACCCCGTTATAAACGCAGAATTTTCTGGACCACTGTTTCCGTGCTGGCGGCCGCTGCTTTGGCGTTGGTGATTATACCGCCATTTTTCAACCTGAATAATCTGAAACCAAAGATTGAAACAGCTATTCTGGAACAGACGGGTTTAAACGCGAAAATTGATGGAAATGTTAATTTCAGCCTGCTGGGGGGCGCAACAATTGTTGCGCATAATGTTATGCTGGATCGCGGCATTATGGAACATGTTCTGTTTTCGATACCAATGTCAAAAATGTTTGATCTGCAAACAGCAGAATTAACTGGCGATATCTTTGTCTATGGCGCACGTTTTGACGTCAAAGAATTAACACCACCAAAATTCAGTAACACGATTGATTTCAAAAATTCTATTATTTCGTTCAAGGGCAAGGATTACGAAATTATCCAAGGCACATTATCGGCGGGTTTATTGCATGGCGTTGTTCGTACTGATCAACACAAATATGAATTTGATTCCAATGGTGATGAATTCCATATCAGCAACAAGGCAAACAATCTGGATATCACAGGTCGTCTTTATTCAGACGGATCCGCACGCGGTACACTATCCATTGATACAAATAACATAAACGACTGGTTTGAATTTTCTGAACCCAAGCTGGCGGGCAGGATCAAGATGACCATGGATTTTGATTGGAACGGTAATTACGGTTTTAAGTTTTCCAATATCCAAGGTGACAACTTCAAAGGTCAAATTGAATTAACCGACGATGGACATCGCGATATCAATCTTTATGCAACAGATGCGAACTTTGATCTGTCGTTTTTATTAGCTCAAACAGGTATTTTTTATAACACTGCATTTAAGCTGGATTTATACGGCGGTTTAAAGTTCGCAGACAGATATTTTAAACATGTTGCAATTGATGCCATTGGCACAACATCTGAAATCTTTATAAAGAATATTGTTGCAGACGATGTCATGATCAATGGCGGAACGATTACTGCCAATGGCGCGAAGGCGATGCCAATCCGTTTGATGTTTGATAACGAACCAACATACTGTTTGTTTTCTGGATCCCCTGATTCTTGGAAATGCTCGGATTTCACCCATGGCGAATTAGTCGGCAACCTGTCTGTCCAAGACAATGAATTTGATGTCTTTATCCAGTCCGACCGCAAAATGCCTGATAAACCAGACTTTATCAAAAAGACATCTTTGCTGGGTAAAAAGGGGCGGATCAATTTCCAATTTTCAGACATTGGTGGAACAATCACTGTTGACAGGGAAACTTCGACCCCTGCTTATCGGTTTGCAAAAAACAAAACATTAAACTGGCTGGGTGCAGATTTTGGCTTTATGCCCGACGCCATGCGCAGCGCAATTGGTGATTTCGTTTGGGATGATAATGGATTTTCATTTATTCCCCATTCAAAAAGATGGAAACTATCCATTGCCAAAAACTTCTTTTATATCGATGGCAAAAGTTTCAAAGACTGGCTGCCTAACACGAATCTGCAAGCAATAAATGATTTTGAATATACGATTTCGGGCAATTATGAGCGTGGCAATATTTCTAATTTGGAAATCCGTATTGCCGATCATATATTCAAGGGTACTGCCATCGGCAACAGCATTACACTTACCACCGACCTGTTAAACATAGATACTTTTGCAAATCAAGATTACATTGATAATTACGATGAACTGCAGTTCTTGGGCATGGACCCTTTGATGGTGCCATATGCGTTGGGCGTTAATATTTCCTTGTCTGCGAATACCCTTATCTATAACGGGGATGACTTTACAAACTTTGTCTATTCATTGCGCAATGGCACGCAAAGCTTTTCTATTACTGATACATCACGCGGTAATCTGTTAACCAGCATTACGCGCGAACAGACAAAATACAGCATTTTGTTACAGCTAAACAAGTTTGCCGTATCAGGTGGCGTGCTTTCGACATGGATGCCTATTAATATCAGTGACACTATGATTACCGGCCAGGCAGCATTTAATACATCTGGTCAAATTTCTTATGATTTCTGGTATAATCTGGCGGGTCATATTGATCTGGCCTTTGATGGTGGACATATCAAAGGTTTGGGTATCGACAGTTTCTATGCCAATGCACAAAATACAACCAAGTTGAATGCTGAACTGTTATTGGCGAATGCCTTGGATGGCGGAAACAGCCAGTTAAAGAATTTACATATCATTGGCGATTATGATGGCGGTAATTTTGTCACAACCAGACCATTTGCATTGTCTATGCATCATGCAGATGCAACCGGGGATATTTCAGTAGATTCTGGAAAAATGAGCATTAATATGAATCTTGTTTTACGTGGGACGTCCCCATTACCTGCTCCAATTGCAATGGAAGTTTTACCAAACGGCAGACGAAGCTATTCATTGTCTCAGATCATGATTAATTTTGATCCTGATTTCTTCCGAGACTTTGTGTCCACGCATAATAAATTCTAATAAAAAACCCGGGGAATACCGGGTTTTTATACATTTTTATAGAAAAGCATTAGCCCTTCTTTCTTACCTGAATATGAACTTCACGTAGCTGCTTTTCGGTGGCTTCTGATGGACTGCCCATCATCAAGTCTTGACCACGCTGGTTGGTTGGGAACGCGACCACTTCACGCAAGTTTTCAGCTGCAGTCATGATTTGAACCAGTCTATCCAAACCAAATGCGCATCCACCGTGCGGAGGGGCGCCATACTGGAACGCCGTATAAAGACCACCAAATTTAGCCTTTACATCTTCTTCTGGATAGCCTGTGATTTCAAAACATTTCAACATAACGTCTTTGTTATAGTTACGCAAACCACCTGAGCAGATTTCATTACCATTCAGAACCATGTCGAATTGAGCCGCCTTGATTGTCAAAGGATCATTTGTGTTCAGTTCTTCCAATGTTGCGATCGGGAAACTGAATGGGTTATGCGTAAACGCAACACCTGTTGGGCTTTCTGGATCTTCTTCAAAGAATGGGAAGTTTTCAATCCAGCAAAAACGGAATTCCTTTTCATCAATCAGGTTTAAATCTTCGCCCAAATTTGTACGCAGTTTACCGGCGGCCTTGGCGGCCACTTCCTCAGCATCGCAAACAAAGAACAAAGATGAATTTTCACCAGAGATTTGTTTCAGCTTTGCGATTCTGTCTGAATCCAATTTTTTAGATACTGGTCCCTTGGCCTCGGCCCCGAATACGATATAAGCCAATCCGCCAAGTCCCAATGCTGAAGTTGCAAATTCACCCAACTTGTCAAAGAAGGAACGTGGTTTGTCTGCAGAATTTGGTGCTGGGATAGCACGAACAACACCGCCCTTATCCACAGCATCGGCAAAGATACCGAAATCAGATCCGCGGAAGATTTCCGTGACGTCTGCAATTTCAATCGGGTTACGCAAATCTGGTTTGTCTGTTCCATATTTCAACATTGCATCATCAAAAGAGATGTGTGGAATATCGGATGCAATTTTTGCATCTGGTACAAACGCACGAATCATTTCTGGCATTAATGCGTCACCAATTGCCTGAATATCACGCAGATCGACGAACGACATTTCCAAGTCCAACTGATAGAATTCCAGCAATCTGTCCGCGCGCAAGTCTTCGTCACGGAAGCATGGTGCAATCTGAAAGTATCTGTCGAAACCAGAAATCTGTAACAACTGTTTCCATTGCTGTGGCGCCTGTGGCAATGCATAGAACATTCCATGGTGATAACGGGACGGCACGATAAAGTCACGTGCGCCTTCTGGGGATGTCGCACCCAAGACGGGTGTTTGGAATTCTGAAAATCCCATATCCCACATTTTATCACGCAAGAATTTCATAACACGATTACGGAACAAAATGTTTTTATGCAAAGATTCGCGGCGTAAATCAATATAACGATATTTCAAACGCAGATCTTCTGTAACTGAACCGTCATCACCAAATACTTGGAACGGCAATACATCCGCCTTGGTTAATATTTCCAATGTGTCACATTTTATTTCGATGGCGCCTGTTGGGATTTTGTCATTTATCACGGACGCATCGCGGGCTACAACTTGGCCATGAACTTGAATAACTGATTCTGGGTGAATTTTATCCAGGTCGGTTAAACCGCCAGCTAACACAATTTGTGTAATGCCATAATTATCGCGTAAATCGATAAATAACAATGCACCATGGTCACGCTTACGATGGACCCAGCCGGATAATATAACAGATTCGCCAACGTTTTTGGCGTTCAATTCGCCACAGGTATGGGTTCTGTACTTTGATTTTAAAGACAGCATTTCTTGCTCCTATTATTTTTGTTCATAGGCGCCATAATTCTTGTTTGTTTTGGGAATCCGGCACCTGTTTCGAACAATCTTGTATACAGGGGCGCTAAGATCTTTCGCGCGGTGCCACCCTGTCTTATTACTTTTAAATGACACGCAACTATCCGGTTGTCAGACGGGTCAAAGCCAACAATGTCATTAATTCACTCGTTTAATTCTACACTGATTTTGTCAGATTTCAAGTAAAATTCATAAACAAAGGCCCCGCCTTGGGGCCCTTGTCTATCAGTCTGTTTTAATTATTCGTGTTGCCATTTCATGGCCACTATTTGTTCGATCGGTGGAACGCCAAATTTCTGCCCAGACACCACGCCCAAATTTTTCAATCTGTCTTGACCCTTGTTGAAATCCTTTTGAACCACAGGTTCGCCGGCCAGACGTTTCAGTTCTGGATCGCTCAAATACTTCCACATCAGATTCACAATATCTCTTTGAGAAAACCCATCGTACTTGTTCAAAGCAGCATGCCAGATATATGAAAAGTCATTATTTGTATTTGTGAATTTCGCTTCGCCTGATGGGGTACGCACCATGTAATAAAACCCGTTATCCACCTCGTATTCATTCTTATCTGTTTTTACAGTTGTTGGGGCATTATATATTCTTTTGATACTGATATCACTTCCAATCGTGATACTTTCAGCAAATTTGCGGTTCATGCTGTATGTACCCGCTGCTTCAGTAACAGGCCCTGGCACCTGCGGTGTATCTTCTATGACACCCGTCTTGATATTACGTTTAATTGTTTCTACTCGGACTGTTTTGTTTTTATTCATCAGCGCCTTGACAATATCGCCCAAGATCTTAACTTCTTTAG